>NZ_JAWRYN010000257.1:0-343 GCF_046534585.1 Peribacillus sp. SIMBA_075
AGGAACAATTCGGGAGAGCCTTTCACTATGATCGGCGGGCAGCCGTGCAATATGCGGAGACGTACTGGAATAAACGGAATCCAGCCTACAAGAATTTTGAAGATAACTGTACAAATTTTATTTCACAATGTCTGCACACTGGAGAAGTCCCAATGAATGGACATCCTAACATTCGTAAAGGGTGGTGGCAAAGGGGAAACCAGTGGAGTTGGAGCTGGGCTGTAGCACACTCTTTTTATTGGTATTTGTCAGGTGCTACAACAGGGCTTCGAGCAGAAGCCGTAGAAAGGCCAGAAGACCTTATTCTTGGCGATGTAATTGCGTATGATTTTGAGGATGATGG
>NZ_JAWRYN010000258.1:0-342 GCF_046534585.1 Peribacillus sp. SIMBA_075
ACAAATTGATACATTGACATTTAACTCTATTATGCAGGCGATTGGTCAAGGAGATATCGCAGAGCGAGCACTCGGTATTTTCACGATGTGGACGCATAAATTAATTATGATTCCTGTATCGCTTGCAACAGCGTTTAGTTTAACGCTTGTACCAGCGATTACAAAATCATTTACTGAAAAACAATACCGTTATTTAAAGTTACAAATTACACAAACATTCCAGGCGAATATGTTTTTAACATTGCCAGCAGTTGTCGGTATTTCTACACTTGCATATCCGATTTACACTGCTTTCTACGATTCAGACCCACTAGGTGGACAAGTATTAATGTGGTATGCGCC
>NZ_JAWRYN010000259.1:0-340 GCF_046534585.1 Peribacillus sp. SIMBA_075
CACCGGAGGTGTCGTACCCTTCGTGGTCCCGAACATGTTCGCGTTGGAGCGCGGGGCCGAGAACGACCCGGTGCTCGGGTCCCCATTCCCCACCGCAGTCTGGGGAGACGCGGCAGTCTGGGTGCCGTGGGCGCTCTTCCAACACGACGGAGACAAAGCGAGGCTGGGTCGCCTGTACCGTGCGATGACCTTGCACGGCGAGGCGGTCGCCCGCGTGCTGTCGGCGGACGGGGTCTGGGACCGGGGGTTCCAGTTCGGTGACTGGCTCGACCCGCTCGCGCCACCGGACGACCCCGCGGCCTCCCGCACACCCCCCACCCTCGTCGCCACGGCAAGCGGG
>NZ_JAWRYN010000040.1:0-49784 GCF_046534585.1 Peribacillus sp. SIMBA_075
GTACCGAATGAGAATCGTCTTTTTTTAATTTGATTTACCGTACTAGTTAGAAAAACGTGAGTTTTTCAGCAGCCTCACATTGTGTGCGGCCTTTTTTGCATGACATCCTTTTCAGTCGGTTTTGTCGTCTTAAGTGAATAGACCACCCCAATAAATATCAATGAAATACCCAAGATTTGAATCCTGTCCGGTTGAAATCCTGAAAACAGAATATCTAAAAGGATGGCCACTGCCGGATCGACAAAAATCATGAAAGATACTACATTTGTAGGTAAATGGCGGATACTATTAAAAAACAGAAGATACACGACACCTGTATGGATGATGCCGGTAAGTATAGTATAAAACCATTCGGAAGATTTTAGCGTTGTGTAGACTGAAAAATCGACAAAAGGAATCAGTAATAGAAATCCAATGAACATTTGCAGAAAAGTGGTCGCGTATACACTTGTCTTTGAAATGCTCTTTCCTAAAAGCATGGTTGCCGCATAGAAAAATGCAGCAATGACCCCATAAATAATCCCTTCCCATTCAGGGGTTGATGATCGAAATCCATCTGTTCCCATAATGAATAATGTGCCAATGAAGCAAAGTGAAATGGCCAGGATGGAAAATAAACTCATTTTCTCCCTGAAGATGAAGCTCCCGATAATGAGTACAATGATCGGCGCTAAATGATAAAGCGAAATGGCAATTGTCACCGATATCAGTTCGAAAGATTTAAAGAGGAATATCCAGTTTAACAAGTTGGCCACCGCGCAGAAAATGATGAGCATTATCTCTCTACCATTCCATATTTCGTTCTTGAAATGTCCTGTAATCATCCATGCTGCACATAAGAATATGGCAGCACAAATGCAGCGAACAAAAACCAGTTCCAATGCAGGAAGTCCTGATAGTCCTGAAAAGAAACCGACAGATCCAAAGATCGTCATGGCTAAAGACAGTTGAAGAAGTGCTATTTTATTCATTTAATTTCTCCTTATGAAATCACACATTATTTTACATATAGCTTATACTAAAAAGTAATCCAACCGGTAATGGGCTGAAAGAACTTCATGCATAAATGAAGAAAAAACAAGAATCCCCTTTTCATGAAAAAGGGGATTCTTGTTTTGCAGCTTATCACCCCAGGAATAGATCCAGCAGATTACTGCCTACAGTTGATTGCTTATTATAAAACTCCGAATAACCGCAATTCTTGCAATACACAACCGTAAATTGATTATTCTGGACATCGAACATTTTTGACAATCCTGTTCCAGTCATTGCTACGTCCTTCTTGGCAGCATCATTGCTTCCGCATTTCATACAACCCTTTTCGCTCATGATCCTTCATCTCCTAATTTATCCTAGATTCATTTTAAGTAACTAATTTATTAACAATTCTTCCTAGTAAAATCAATATATCTTGTTCCTTGAAAGGTTAAAGTGCCGACACCCCCTTCTGCAAGAACACCAAAATTCTTTCCTGAAATATGGAATTCTGATCGATCGCCATTCTCAAGTTCAAATGTAATATAATAAGTCGTAGAGGAGCTTTGCGAATGGAGATTGTTATTGTGACCGTATGAATGACCATTCCTAATAGTATTTGTTCGTTTGACTTTCACCATTGCAGGAACAGATAAATGAGGAGATTTCTCGTTCTTCTCCCATTGACTAAGACCAGAGAATATATTAACTATGATCATTATAAAAATGATAACAAAAATAATTCCTATAAATACCGGCGCACCTGTGAAAATCCAACACCGTACATTTGATATTCCTCCTCGCCACGATGACATAATATACGGATAAAATGGAAATAGGTTTCAAATTAATTTAAATTCCTTCCCCTTTACTCCCCTTTGATTAACCTATATTTCCACCATCTATTAAATTGGAGGTGCAGTTCAAAAAAAATGGGACCTTTTTATAACTCTCTCTTTTGGATTGGCTCCCTTTTTTATTTTCAATAGATTTCAAAGTAGGAAAAGTATTTGAAAATAATAGATTAGATAACGATAAGATTCTAATCATTCCTTCCCGGTAAAAAAAAGCATTAAATAACATCTGAATCATCCAATCGTATTTCTGCGACCCTTCCACCTTGAACACACCAAAATTCTAAAGTAATATTCCGTTTATGGTCAATGTAGCCGATAATATCCGCTCCCTGTTCATAACTTTTATAATAATGATCCCCATACTTCGAAAGAACGTCCGCTTTCTTACTTCCTAATTTAATACCTTTGCCTGTTTGAAGGGAACTTTCAAATAGATCGTCATCCGCACTTGAAATGATTAACCGCATTATTTTCCCTTTATCCTCGTCCGAATTGATAGTGGCCGTTTTTAACCCGCCTTTCCAATAATAATAATCATATGCATTGTTATTGTCTTGATCGATGGGTTCTCCATATTCTCTAATAAATTCTGGACTCGATATGTTATCCCAGACTTTATATCCCCCGATAGACTCATCAGACAAGTCCGTTGATTTTGTCAATTTCTCAGAGAATGCCGAGTACACATAGAAACCTAATGTTGTTCCAATAATAATAAGTACGATTACTAACTTACGTTTATCATGCATTTTTCCCATCTCTAAAATCTACTCCATCCATATCGGAAATGAAAATATTGGCTATACCGATTTCCTTATTAAACATTAACCTGACTTGAATAGGACGAATTGTTGGCGCGCAGGACGAATTGTTCATTTTCATTGATCGTCCCTGCTGTAAAACTCAAATGGAGCTACTAACTAGCAAACAGGAAGGAGCTGATCCCCATTATGTATCCTCCGCCTATCCTGATCGCAACGCCAAAAACCGTCCATTGTGATATGTAAATACCTATTAGAAATAAAATGAATCCTATAAATCCAATTAACAGAACCTTTTTTTTATTCATTTTGCACCCCTTGGCCAAAATATCCTTATACTATCTTATACGGATAAAATTGGATAAAAGTTTCATTCTATTACTAAATTGATGATTCATTGAAAGAAAGTCTAGTAAATAAAGTAGTTTCAAAAATTACCTGCGTTTTTTTGCCCATGATAAAAAGGCTGCCGCAGCAACCTTTATCTTGAAGGGGATTTTATCCCATTATTACAAATAGAAAAATTTCATTTTTCTCTCGGCGGCTTCAATAAGAAAAACCGAAATCAGCCACTGATTTCGGTCGTTCCCTCTATTTAATTAGTGATATCTTTTTTCTGGAAGAAGAAGAAAGTTAGCGCTAAAAAGATAAGATAGTAGATGCCAAGTACACCCATCGAGAATCCTAGTGTGGCTCCATCAAACATTTCCATGGTTCCGGAAATATAGCCCCTTAAATCAAGGTGGGGGAATAAGACGAATTTTAACCACTCGTATTTACCGATGAATGATTGAATGACCATATTTAATGTCGAAGAGGCAAATAGGATGAAAATGGATATACCTACTGCAAGTGCTTGGTTTTTAAATAATGTGCTTAACATGAAAGCGATGGTCGTGATGACCAAGAATCCTGGTATCCAGTAAACGATCATGTCCACGAAATATTCTCCGACTACCACCGGACTGAATTCACCGAAAGATGCAGGATCCATTATTTTGTCTGAATACGAACCATTTCCAAAGAATATGATCCCGATTAGATAACTGAATATAAGCAGGCTCGCAAGTAATAACGCCGCAAATAACAGGGAAGTAATATATTTGGAAAGTAGAATCTTCCAACGTTTATAAGGCCTGATCAACAGTTGTTTAATGGTACCATCCGAAAACTCCGAGGAAACTAGCGAGCTGCAAACAATAACGACGAATAAAGTGACAAATGACGTTAATGTTGTAGTCCATTCCGCCATATATGTCCAATTCGTGTTTAAGTCAGGGTTTATATTATCAGCTAAAAGTTGCTTATTTAGATCAATGTCAGCCATGATTTCGGCTTTTTCATCGTCACTGATATCAGTAGCTTCCAGTGCCTTTTGCTGTTCTTGGATATCTGCCTTTAACTCTTGCTTCCAATCCTTACCCGATTCGCCGGCACTTAATTTATAATCGATGACTGCCGCCCCTAATGCTGCCAATAAAAGAAAAGCGATGAATATATATGTTGATACTTTTGAAAAGATTTTCATCCATTCATTTTTTACTAAGGATATCATACAGACTCCCTCATTTCCTGCTCAGTGATTTCAAAGAATTTATCTTCCAGTGATTTTCTAGTAATGCCAATTTCATAGACATCCAGTTCATTTCCATTAAAACTCCTGTTTATATCAGCCGTTTGTTCTCGAGTAGCCGATACGGAGATTGTCTTCGCATCATATTTTAGAATCGTAATATCCACAAACTGTTCTTGAAGGATTTTTTTAGCTAGCTCCCCATCACTGACAGTGAATGAAACTTCATTTACCGTTTCGGTTTTTTCATCTACAATATGTTCTTTCGTATGTATCAGCTTTCCTTTTTCGATAACGGCAAAACTATCACACATCAATTGCATTTCCGATAGTAAATGTGATGAAATCAATATCCCGACGCCTTCACTTGCCAGTACTTTCAAATAATCACGAAACTCACGAATCCCTTGTGGATCCAAGCCATTCGTCGGTTCATCAAAAATCAATAACGACGGTTTATGTAAAATGGCCTGTGCCACGCCAAGGCGCTGACGCATTCCTAATGAATAGGTTTTAACCTTCTTATCGATGGCATGATCCAGTTTGACAAGCTTTATGACCTCTTCTATTCGCTCGTTGGATATGTCATTGGATGACATTCGGGCATAATGCAGGATATTCTTCCTGCCCGTCATGTACTTATAAAACTCCGGGTTTTCAACAATGGCCCCCAATTGATTCATCGCACCTTCGAAATCTTTATCGAGGTCACTGCCATTGATCATGACAGTACCGCCCGTACGGTTGATAAGACCAGTGATCATACGGATGATAGTGGTCTTACCGGCCCCATTCGGACCAAGCAAACCAAAAATTTCATTACTTTTTATTTCAAAGCTGACATTGTCTACAATGGTCGCTTTTCCAATTTTTTTAGTTAAGGATTGAACCTTAAGAACCGTTTCAGACATATAATACCTTCCTTTTTTTATATTTTCCAAAATCACACAAATCCAATATTACCATATTATGCATATTGTTACTATACTGATATTCTTCCATTTGGATAAAAGCATCCCTTGAATCAGCTGCAATCAATAGATTTGAATTTCACCGTTCTTACCGATGGACTACAAGGTTATGGCAGCCTCTCCGACATACCCATTTTCAAAATACCCAATGTTGGTTTCCGTATGCCGCTTCCCTTCCCTATCCTTATTGCGCAATAACATCGAACTCACACTAAAGTCTTCAGCCGGCGTCAGCTACCCGCCCTCATAATTCTCATTATCAATATCACTGCAATGACTTTTTTCATCGAAATAGCTATGTATCGTTTCTTTTTATTACGTTTCCGAATGAATAAAGTTACAGGTTTTTTTATATTAAAGGAAAATTCATGTTAATTATAAATAAAGCAACGTATAGGTAAAGCCGATGGAAATGGCCAGACCCACTGCAAAAAGAAAGATTCTTCTAATAAAAGAAGGGAAAAGTCTATAAACCATCATTAAAATAAAATCGATGAAATTCGTTGGTATTCCAGAGCCGAATTCTTTGACCACTTTCTTGTCACCAAAAACGGCGAACCACATTACAAAAAGACCACATAAAATGAAAATGAAGGAAAAAATCTTAAACCACATTCGATGTCACCCGTTCCTCATAACGATATTGTTTTAGTCTTATCTTAACTGGGTTTTAGGATTCAAGTTTTCAAAATGAATTCTTCAACCCATATGGGAATCCCCTTTGTCCTCACCAAATCTTTCAAATCCGCATTCTTCCGGCACCAGGATAGATCATAAATTATCCTTGACTGCCCGGGCATAAAGAGGACGAACATTTACTTTCGTCAAAAAATTGAGCCCTGTAGCAATTCCTTTACCCCAATATTGCTTCCCAAACCAGTAACTCACTCCTCGGTTAACAATTTTACAGAATATGGTCATTTTTTTTGAATATCCCGATTTGATGTGATATCCTTCCATCGAGTCAAAAACCACTTTGTCTAAACTTTCTAACCCTTCTATGAACAAAAAACAGGCAGTTATTTTTCGTACTCATATAGCTAGTAACCGCGGAAAGCTATCCATGAAAAACTCCATCATTGCTTTTCCTCTAAATTCCAACAACATTCTTCCAGGATACCTTACTAGTATCTGACTGCGCTCCCTCAAGATAACACTAATTGCCATAAAAGAAAGGACTAGCAACAAATTACATGAACAAAACTCCCAAATTAAACTTCACTTAAAATATAACGTTTTTTCATTAAAGCTGTCTTCATTTGGAAGCGGAAACCCTCAACTCCTCGTGATTTCTTGAGTACATATCGTTTTTATTGGAAGAAACCTTTAAAATTTTTCTTATAAAACAGAACGCCATATCTTTGCTTAAAGTCCGTAAATGAAAAGACCTGACTTGAAGGAGCGGATTATTGAAAAAATCTATCCCTCAACGATGTTGCCTGGATTTAGTACACTCAATTCTTTTCCTGATTCTTTTTAATAGAATCCAGAATCCGCTAATTACTAAGGATATGGTAACCCGTTCTCCGCCTCATTTCTTTTCTTTCACTAACATGTTTTAACAATTCCTTAGTGCCTTCGCGGTGTTTTTCCTTATCTGCGCCTAAAAGAGTGATCGTTTAACGAATGGTTTAATTGCAGGAAACAACGAGGAGGATAAACATGAAGAAAATTATAATAACGATCCTAACGGCTTCTGTATTCATTCTAGGAGTTTGCATGCCAACTAAAGGCGAAGCCGCTGCTTTGGATCGCACACTCTCATCAGGAATGAGTAATGGTGATGTAAAGGAACTACAAGAATTATTACTGACAAAAGGGGTTTTTCCCTATTATGAAGCAACAGGTTACTACGGACCGATTACAAAAGAATCCATAAAGAAGTTTCAGGAAAAATCAGGGCTGAAAGCCGATGGAATAGCAGGAACAAAAACGAATCAGAAAATCCAGGTACTGAAAAGCGGGGATATCGGAAGACCTGTAGCTGAACTGCAGAGGCTATTGAAAGCCTCGGATGTTTACACATCAACGATCGATGGAATTTATGGTACAGGTACAAAACAAGCAGTCATGAACTTTCAAAAGCAAAAGGGATTATCCGCTGACGGTATAGCCGGTGCACGGACTTTCAGTAAATTAGAAGAAAGAGCCAGTTTAGCAAGCTCGGCCGTTAAAGAACTGACGGTAACAAGTACTGCATATACAGCGAGCTGCGAAGGATGTTCAGGCACCACAAGAATGGGCGTCGATTTACAAAAATATGATGATGCCAAACTGATAGCAGTCGATCCGAACGTGATTCCGCTAGGCTCCATCGTTGAAGTCGAAGGCTATGGACAAGCAATCGCTGCAGACACGGGCGGCGCGATCAAAGGAAACAGAATCGATGTATTCATCCCAAAAGAAGCGGATGCTTTAACGTGGGGAAGAAAGCAAGTGAAGGTTAAAATAATTAAATGATGCATGACGGAAACATCGTTTTAATATAAAAATAGATACATAACAAAACCGAAAGAGCATGTATGGATCAATTCATGCTCTTTCAGTCTGTTCAAACCAACTTGTACATGATAATATCATCGACGTAATCACTTTCGTTCATCTTAAATTCCTTAATTTTACGGCCTTCTTCAACAAACCCCATACTTTTATAAAGTGATATTGCCCGATGATTTGTTGAAAAAACTCCTAAACTCACCTTTTCAATGAACGGATTGGCTTCTGCCCATTCCAATAATGCTTTAACTAGTTTTTTTCCAATACCCATTCCTCTGAATTTTTCTCTAATCATGATCCCAAATGAGCCCTTGTGAGACATTCTCCTCCTATTTTCCGATTGAAATCCTATCCATCCAATCACTTCACCATTTATTTCGGCCACGATGATGGTTTCTCGTTCATTTTCCAATAACCTTCGTATCCAATCCCTTTGTTGTTCTGGTGTTTTATTAAACTCGTCTGACAACGCAATAAAGTACTCACCTTCGGAAATTACGGAATACTGTACATCCAAAATTGCTTCCGCATCTTTTAATTCACCAGTCCGAATCATATATGTAAGACTATTATTTTTCGTTTCTGACATGCCAATCCCCCTTATAAAGACTGCCCCCACTTGGATTCATTGACTGTGAAAACCTTAGTAAATAACCATCTGGATCTTGAACTAAAATCTCTTTTTTTACAAACACCTCATTATCGCTTTCATAATGGTTTTCCATCATTTCTCTAAATAATTTTATTCCATGCCTTTTTAAAGCAGCCGCCAATTTTTCAACATCTTCAATATCAATTTGAAAATTAATCCCTCTTCCCAATGGAAATTTTAATACTCCTGTATCCCAACTTCCATTTATTTCTTCCAGCATAATTTGCGATTCTCCCAAAGAAAGAAAGGCAAATTTATCATCAAAACGATCATATTCTAAATGAAATCCCAAAATTTCAAGGTAAAATTTTTTCGATTCCCTTATATTCGATACTGATAGTTCAGGTACTAGTGCATTGAACTTCATATTCAGTTAAAGCCTCCTTGTCAGTACCCTCTTTAATGTTCAGATACATCAATCTTTCAATAAATCAGGTTCGAATTGAAGTGAACAATAGGACGGCTTTCCATGATTCTTTGTTCGATTTTCTGAACGGTTTTATATAATTGATCATCCGCATTCTTCAAATCGTACTTTTTATGAAAAAAATTATATAACGTTAGATCCCTTAATTTTAAAAATAGCGGGATCGTATCGTAATCTACAGGTGCGAGTATATTTTCCGTCTCATAACCTTTTATAAAATCCCCCATGAATTTGGCAGCATATCCATCGAGTTCTTTTACACCTTCACGTTCTAAACTCCACATAAGATAATACAGAGGTATGGCCAAGTCGCTCGCTAACCAGTGATAGGAACAGTCATCAAAGTCAAAAACATGAATCTTGCCTACATGGAAATGGAAATTGCCGTTATGGATATCAGAATGAATCAATCCAAAATTATCTTGATGAATTGGAAGTGCATTTAATTTATTCATGATTAATTCTTGCTGGTGCATCACTTGCTCTGGAACATCAGATTGATAGTGCTCCGCATTCAATAATTCTTCTTCATGCCAATCGAGCCTTTTATATTCTGTTTCAGGCTTGTAACTTTTTGTTTTTTTATGCAGGTGGCCTATTGTTCTTCCCCATTCAAAAAATAAATGACCGTCGAAATTTTCATCGGTGACTTTCACCCTTACGCCAGGGGCTTTTTCAAATAAACAACAATAAAAATCTGTGCCATCCAGACCCTTTACAATTTCAACTAAGTTATTTTCAGTCGAAGGGATAACTTTCGGTATTTCACTTCCATTATTCTGTAAGTACTCTATCCACTTTAACTCAGCAAGCACTTGGCCTTTTGAACGATGTGATTGGTGTGTCATTCTTAAGATGTATGGTGTTCCATCCCTGTGAACCTCAAATACGTAGTTCTCTGCATCGCCAAGTTTTACTGAACTCTCTGTACTCACTAGAAAAAAATGCCCGGCCAATTCCACCAATGCATTAGAAAAAATCCGCTCTACCGATGCTTCCATTATCTTCACTCCCATTAATGATGATTTTACTTAGTTAATAAAAAAAAGAATTATAATATGCTTTATACGATATCAAGACGCCTTTTCCCTTTATTTGTATATCATTCTTCTTCTAAATTCTTATGGCAACAAGGCGAAAGATATGTTTATAGTGTTGAAGCGATTACAGATTATCGGCTTTTATTACTCTATCTTCGTTATACAAATGGAACATGTCATGATCCCGTAAAAACTTCGCTTTTATTCATCATTGGAATTTCAGTTTTTTTTGCATCACGATGCAATAATGTCTCATCTGTAAGGTCCGATAGTGATAAAATCAAACAAACAGAGCTATGAAACCTTATATATAAAATATGAAATTGGCTACTAACAGGCATTGTGAAAAAGTCATTAGAATAAAGGGGAAAGATATGAATGGCAGAATTAATCGATTGGAAGAATAGTGCTCGCGGGCATAAATTTATAGCTTCTTTTAGCGGTGGAAAGGATAGCGTCTTAGCCCTATATAAAGCAGTGAAGGTTGGAGAAGCTGTTGGGCTGATCGTCATGATGGAGGAAGAAGGGAAACGTTCCAGATCCCATGGAATGCCTCCGGAACTCATTCGTGCCCAAGCTAAATCAATAGGTTTGCCCGTTTATACTGCAGCTGCAAGTTGGACAGATTATGAAAAAGTATTTATGCGCCTTTTAGAAAAAGCTAAAAATCAAGGGGCAGAAGTGTTAGTAACTGGAGACTTGGATATGCCTGCTCATGGCTGTTGGCACGACAAGGTTACGAAGAATGCTGGATTAAAGCTTGGGATGCCTTTATGGGAGATGAACCATCGTGAAGCTGTCGAAGAGTTCATAAATCTAGGATTTGTAACGAACATTGTAACTGTTAATTTATCACTTGGAATGCGAGAGGACGATTTAGGGCGAACGTTAACCCATGAATACGTGAAGGAGCTTGAAGCTCGTGGTATTGACCCTTGCGGAGAAGGCGGAGAGTTCCATACCACGGTAATAGACGGGCCCATTTTTAAACATCCTATTCCAGTTCGTAAATGTGAGATCATTAAGGACGGAGAATATGCTTTTTTACCTTTGGAGCTAGATCAGAACATAACATAAAAAAGACAGTTTTCATCCAGGATTTCGTGGCCTCGCCTCTGAATTTTCAGATGTAAAACTACTGCGGTTGTGAGGATACCCCTCACAATCTTTTTCTGTTAATTTATTTAGCGGAAAGGCTAATATGAATTTTCTCCATATCGAGCTAGGATTCTTGGCATGACTTAAAAATTCTTTTCACTTCCTGCTTCAAAAAAAACGCCCTATGGGGCGTTAAAATCAAGATTCCTTTTCTTCTTCATTTGCTATTTTATTGAATTTCAAGATGGATTCTTGGATTACTGGATTATTGAATTCTTCTTGGATGGCTGATTGTACAAATGAATCTTCAACATTCGTTACGTCCCAAGCATGAACCATGTAATCTGGATCATTGTTCGAATGCTCTCTGTTATACTCTGAACCTTGCCGACGATTTGATTTACCGTCTTGTTTCTCATTATTCGACAACTATTTTCACCTCTATTAGAGTTCGTAATATTTAAAAGCCCAAATCTGCTAAAAACCTTCCACCATTCTAAAGATCCTGGTCCTTCATTGAAATGGGTGATCCAGTAGAGGTATGTTGATTTACCCAGTCCAGCGACACTTTTGAAACGGCAGGCCACTCAGGTATTTGGGTTTTATGTTGTTCCACCCAGCTCATGCAATATTGCGGGTCTATATTGCTTTCTTCGGATTTTGCCAAGAATGACTGAATTGTAGTTTCCGTACAGTTTTCCCATGATCCACATGTATCCTGCCAAATATTTTCCATTTTATTTTGAATATTTTCGTTAGACATACGGGTTCCTCCTTTAGATAAATGGTTCTTTTATATATCTTAATTAAGTATGTCCAAGGCTAAATAAATCATTACAAAAATTTAAAATAAGGCTTTTCAGCGAAAGAATGAATTAAGACCCGCCAGCTCCCTTCTTCAATCCCTTAAACAGCCAATTGTATTGAAACAAACCAAAAAACGATTCACATTATAAAAACAAACTAGTTTCCAACACCTTCGAATCCTCACTTTTCATCCTGCCGTAATTTTCATTAATTATGTTCCATATATAAAAAGGCTCTGCAGCAACCCGAGATTCAAACTTGAATATAAATGATTGAGACGTGAATTTCGGCAATTTACTCGTAAATTTCATGCGTTTACTCGTGAGTTTCGGCAATTTACTCGTGAATTTCACGCTTTTACTCGTGAATCAGCAATTTACTCGTGAATTTCAGCAGTTTACTCGTGAGTTTCACGCCTTTACTCGTGAGTTTCAGCAATTTACTCGTGAGTTTCATGCGTTTACTCGTGAATTTCACCGATTTACTCGTGAATTTATGTTAAATGAATCAATGTAAAAAAAGCTGATTACTCAGCTCTTTTCCATCGCTATTTCCACTCACGGCGTTTTTCTAAATGAGGAGCGCCTAATTTCTCTTCATAGAAGCGGTGGGCAACATCGATCAATCCGTACAGAGGACATGCAACTTTGATGGATTATACAGCGACAAAAGGGGCAATCGTCGGATTCACACGCAGCCTTGCACAGAATGTGGCTAAAAAAGGGATCCGCGTCAATATGGTGGCACCAGGCCCGATTTGGACTCCGCTAATCCCGGCGACGTTCGACGAACAATCCGTTGCCGAGTTCGGCAGGGCACCGCTTGGCCGCCCTGGACAGCCGGCAGATCATGCGCGCCTATGTACTGCTGGCATCTGATGAAGGTGCTTATATAACAGGACAGTGCATTCACATCAATGGCGGGATCACGATGTCCTCATAAACCCGAAACGACCGAAAAGCATGGTGCTTTTCGGTCCTTTACCGTGTAAAATTTAATTTCCTATTCCTGGCGAATTCATCAATACAATTCTCCAGCCATCCGGATCTTCAATGGTAACACCTGATTTTTCCCAATATGGATTTTCCGGAGAAACCGGTTCATACCCCATACCTTTCAATCTATTCGTGATTTCCTCAATGGTTTTACGTTCAGGAATATAAAAGACGAGCAGATTATCTTGTGATGGGGCCGGACAAGGACTGCCATCTTTATGCTGAGTGAACTCTAAATGATAGCTGGAATCAGGCAGCCCAATCATGATGCCGTCATATCCCTCGTGCCCTTCAAAAGAACCGATTTTTTTCAAACCTAATCCTTCACAATAGAAGTCTACTACCTTCTTGAGTTGATCAGTAGGACGTGCAACGCGGATTTGCGCTACTCTCATTTCTTTTGGCCATTTACTTTCCATTGTCCCATCCCTCTCTGAATCGAATTACGGCGGAAACCCTTATTTGTTAATCGAATTTTCTTCTTTGCAATGGCAGCACCTAAACAACTGAAAAGACAGCCAGCAGCCAAGTAAATGGATGGATCTGATTCACCAATCATCACTGAAACCACACCTCCAATTGCTGGAAATAGGGCAAAATATGTACATAAAGTTAGTCATAATAAAAGGCTCTTTTCGTAAAGATTGTTGTTTTTAAAACGAAACTATTTAAGGTTGATTGGAGCGGAAGTGCGAGACTCCTGCGGGAGCAGCGGGACAGGTGAGACCCCACAGGCGTTTACGGGCGAGCATCTGGAGGGGAAATCAACCACTACTCACTACCTGGTAAATAGCAACAAAGTATGTGAAATTAATAATGAATATTTATAAGTAACAAAATTAAAGAATTAACAAGCATATAAATGTAATAATAAAGAAATATTACTAAGTATAAGGTAATTGTCAATATAAACTGTCCAAAAAAAAAACATACCCGGCGTATCAATAAACAAGACCAATAATGGTTGACTAAGAAAAAAAGCCCTCCAGTTTATTTGGAGAGCATTGACTCAATTCTGGATTGCACTTATGATTTAGCCTTTATAGCTAACTTGTCCAGCTTCAGCCAATTCCTTCAGACCCATAACCATAAATTCAAGCCATGTTCCGATCGAGCAAAGCACGTAAAGGGAATGCCTTTTGTTTAAGGAGTATTGAATGCTTTTTTAGAAATGGTTTTATTTGCCCAAATGTTAAAAGGATGAGGATTCACATTGAAAAAGGGTGAGGTCCGAAGACCATCACCTCAACATTTGACGGGGAACAACAAAACATATATGCTCCTTTATTTTAATCTTATGCCTGAATGCTTGACTGTTCGGTTTGAACTTTATTCCATCCCTCCTGACGGAACTCTTTTTCCCACTTCGAAACCACAATACAAGCGAGAACATGTCCAGGCGTATTACAAGCGGTACGTGCCATATCCAGCACACGGTCAATGCCTGCTATAATTGCGACGCCTTCTGCAGGAAGCCCTACCGCTGAGGCGGTGGCTAAAAGGACAACCAGCGAACCGGATGGAACAGCAGCAATTCCTTTTGAGGTTGCAACAAGAACCCCCATTACAATCAATTGTTGGCCAAAATCCATCGGGATGCCATATGCTTGTGCTAAGAAAATAGAGCAAACAGAAAGGTACAATGTCGAACCATCACAATTCAGTGATAGCCCAGAAGGAATAACGAACGAAACAACACGTTTCGAACAACCGTATGCTTCCATTCGATCCATTAACTGAGGCAGAATGGTTTCCGTACTTGTCGTGGAAAATGCGATGAGGAACAAATCCCATACCATTCGAAACACTTTAAAGTAAGAAATTTTCAAGAACCAAGCAATTATTGGAAACAGTCCGAAAATAACAATAGCAAGCCCTAGATACACAACCCCTATCAACTTTGCCATAGGGATTAAAAGAGCGATACCATACTGTCCAACAGAGGCTGCCATGAGCGAGAGTACACCAATCGGTGCTGTTACCATGACCATTTGTGTCAGTTTAAACATGATATTTGCAACTGATTCCATAAACTTCATTGCCGGCTCTGACTTTTTGCCAATTGCTCCAGCAGCTACACCAAATAGAATAGCGAAGAATATAACAGCTAATAAATCACTTTTTGCCATCGCATCAACAATGTTGCTTGGAATGATGTTAACAAGCATCGTTTTAAAATCGACAACTTTGGTAACGCTTTCATTTAATTGTGTGATATCTTTCTGGGCAAGATGGGACAAATTAAGCCCAGCACCAGGCTTTAAGATGTTAACAAGTAAAAGACCAATACCTAGAATCAGGGTGGTAATAAATTCGAACCAAATAATTGTTTTAAGTCCTAATGAACCCATTTTTTTCATGTTTCCGTCGCCTGATGAACCAATGACAATAGTAGTGAAAACAATAGGCACAACAATCATTTTAATGAGATGAATAAAAGCGTCCCCAATCGGTCTTAAGGATTGGCCAAGTTCAGGAAAAAAATGTCCGATAAGTGCCCCAATAAACAATGCAATTAACACTTGAAAAGCAAAAAACTTTTTCATAGGTTGCCCTCCCTGAACGAAAGATTAATAGCAATCACACAATATTTCAATAAATAGAATAAACTTTCTCTTTTGACTATTGAATGAGAAAGAAGAAATAGCTTTTAATTGTTCCGGCTTATTCCATACAAAACCTCCCTTATAAAAATATTTGTAAATATAGAAAATACTGTATCATTTTTTCAAAAAATAGTAAATTATTGAATTACTATAAAGTTATAAGAATAAATTATTAATCCCGTTACGAATAAAAATTGCACTTCCAACATATGTGCAGCTTTGAAAAAAGATCAATCAAAACATGCGATTATACCAACACTTTATAACGGTGTTACTGCTTTTTTATTTATATTGAAAATAGTATTCTTTAATAATTATAGTATGGTTAAACTACGTATTCCGTCTTTCGTAGAATATATTTACATGCTTCTGTAGCTTTAAAATAACGAACAAAAAGAAAGAGCATGTTTTGAAAAAAGATCAATCAAAACATGCTCTTATTTAATGTGATCGATTCACTTCTTTTATTGAACCTTATTCCACTAAAGCCCATGATAGTTTAAGTGATTTCATTCACAATATTTCAGTAAAAAATTGAAATTCCTTTAGTTCACAATCAATACTACAATCCCTATTATAATACACAGAATTCCACTCAAAAATTGTCCTAATCCTGAAGCTTCTCCCATTAACAGTAAATTGAATATGTTTTTGTTTTTTCGATTTTTTCCAAATAAGCCATCATCTGTTCTCATACGATAAATACCCCAAACTACTAAAACTATCCCAAAAATAAATAATATAAAAAGCATCTACATTCCTCCGTTGTTTGTTTAATATGTGCATCTTTGTGAAATGTACTATTTGTCATCCTCATCGAAAATAAAAGTTTCTTCGATTGATAAATCAAAAACTGAAGCTATTTTATACGCAAGTAGTACAGATGGATTATACTTTTGTTTTTCTAATGAGATGATCGTCCTAGAAGATACACTTACTTTATCAGCTAATTCTTGTTGCGTTATTCCATATTCTATTCGCAATTCTTTTACTCTATTTTTCATAAAGCCTCCTAATTAAAGGACAAGATTGTAATACTTTCTAGACCCAATTTCACTAATTATTAAAGATACTAAGAAAACAAATAATGCAGTATTTGTTGGGATTGCCACAAAATTAGTTAAAAACATAAGAATTAAAATTTCGCATATCACAATATGCAAAGAAAAGCGGGCAACTTTTCCATCAATTAAAGCATCTCTTTCGTCATATTCCTTTGATAATTCCTTTTCTAGTGATTTATTCTTTCGGGATGTAATGTAAGAAATTGTTGAGTACAACAAAAGTATTCCACCTAGGAATACAAAGATATAGCCAAAATTAAAGCTTACTGATGTATCGAGAATCATTCTAATGATTCCAAATATAATTATCAAGGTTGAAACTAAAAAACGCTGTATGAATAGATTTTTCAAACTACCTCTCCTAATCAACTTATTCTCCTCGGGTAAAGTTAACTTCATGTGAAGTTTATTTCACGTGAAGTTAACTTCATAATATACTTTTATAAAACAAACGTCAATCGATAAATAATGCAAAGTATCGCACCATTTTTTATAAACGCCGGCATAAAGAATAAACTTCCTTATAGGCAGCTCCGATCTTCAGCTAACGCATCTGTTTGTTTAAGTGCATTTCTTCACCAATCTATTCAGTGACATTAACCTAAATATCCATAAAAAAATCACCTCACCTTTAAGGACTAGAAGTTAGGTGAGATGAATTCAATCAAACTTTACATAATCCCCTTCTTTGATTTGATTCTTTTCAAACCATCCAAGATTCACTTCAATTGCATAATGATAAGAAAGTCCCGGATCATAGGTAGGGCATTTATCCTCTTTACAAGGTTCCATATCAAGTATTTTCAATATTTCCCCATCTGAATCAAGAAAAGCAATAGATAAAGGAATTAATGTGTTTTTCATCCAAAATCCACTATATATTTTTTCTGAAAACACAAATAACATCCCCTCATTTTCAGGTAATTTCCCAACAAACATTAAGCCCTTTTCTCTTTTTCTTTGAGTATCTGCAACTTGAACGATTAATCTAGTTTCCCTGTTTCCACTGAGTATTTTTATTCTATTTTTCATGTTCACTCACCTTTGAGTATTATTATTAGCAGGAAAGAAACTTGATGTCTTTTTAAAAGAAGTTCATGAGATTGATATTTCCTTTATTCGAAAAAACGTCTTTTTCCCCTAAGAATAAAAAGGAAGAAAGTTGGAGATAAAACGAGAACTAGAAGAAAAAATAACTAGGCAAGATTCTGGATCAAAAAATCCAGTTAAAGAGTGCGTAAACTCCGATTAATGCAAAAATAATTGTTAATATTATTATTGAGAAGCAACCAAAAATAACTAACTTATCTTTGAATGGATCTTCAGGTTCTTCCAGCAAATTTTCTTTAACTTTATTTTGTATAGGGGAAATTACCTGATCTAATTGCAATCTTTTCAAAACTTCACTATCACCTTTAAATTTTATAGCTCTTCCTATTCTGATAGGATCGTTCCCCATAGATTTTTCGAATTGAATACACGCTTTTACCATTTCTGGTGACTTATTCTTTTCTAAATACCAGTATCGACCAGCCATTGAAGGGTATTTTAATGCAAAATATATGTCCCCCAACTTTCTACGGAGGTCTAATTCATTAGGAAAGGTTGAAATTAACCCGTGTAGTCTATCCCGTGCTTTCCCTAAATCATTTTTTTCAATGTCCTCTTCTATCTTCTTTATAGTTTTAACAGGTATCTTATCTATTAAAAACACCTCATTCACCTTTGTACTTTACGGTCTTTATTTCTCGACAGTTCAAAATATTTCCTTTTTTCAACTAAACTGCCCATTTAGTTTCATAAGAAAACAACCTGGCTTATTGAAGTTAGCAACCTTTAGCACAACAAAAACTCCCCATTAAGTCCACTCTTTTCCATGTTCACAAATGAATTTAATATCGTTTTGGTAATGTTCAAGATGCCCTTCATCTATCATCTTTTGAAAAGTAATGTCACCTTCACTGGCTTTTCTTGTAATTGTTTTACATACCCCCTCTAATCGTAGCAATCCTATTTCCAAATACTCTTCTTCTATTCAATACGATCTAACTCTTTGTTTTATACGGTACCCCTTTTTAATTAACCAATCGTCTTCAGAACATTTTTTAATTGTACGATATTGTTCTGTTCGCCTTCGTTCATCTTAAAAACGAAAACGGTATTTATGACATTGTTAAAGCTTAAATTGTAGTAGTGAATGTTTGTATAGTTATATAAGTCTATAAGCTTAGTATTCAATACTGCAATGGTATTGCTGATTTGCAAAAAATCTTGGATACTGCTGATTGATTTTATTTCCTTTAATTTATATGGTATTTGATTATTCTTAAGCCATTCGGTCACAGCTCTTGTATACATACAACCTATACTCAATACGAGCAATGTAATAGGTGTTTTCCAATCAAAATTGATGATATGGTCCTTACTTGAAATGATTTCGAATGTTTCAGTTGCAACGATGTCATAAATTAAGTCTGGATATTTCTTAATAGGTTCACTAATGAGTGCACAATCCAATTCGGAATTGTGCACTTTTTGGTTTATGGCATTACTGGAATCTACAGCGAAATCCACATCCATTTGAATGTCGTTCATATTCAAAGTGTTCGCGATGTGGGCACCATAGATTTTCAAGGTTGTATGTGATGCGCCAAAATCCACCTTAGAGCTAGTTTGGAAGGCACCAATGCTTTGTAAAAATTCTTCGTACTCTTTGGCAATAAGTTGAAGATAGTTTTTATACTGTAATCCTACACTAGTGATTTTCAATCCTTGAGGCGTGCGATTAAAAACAAGTTTGCCAATTTCCGACTCTATTTTTTTCACTTTAGCCGTAAGGGCGGATTGAGTATAGTTCGTGATTTCTGCAGACTTACTTAAATTTTGACGGTTTAATATTTCAATTTTCAATGCTATTTCTTTGATGTTCATATAGTTTGCACACCCTATAAAAAAAATTTATGAACCCTATCATTTTCCTCCATTTTACGCTTCTGGGCGGGCAGAGTAAACTCTAGTTAGCTTAATAAGTAAGGGAGACTAGATAATGTTAGAAGCTAATAATAAGAATATATCCCACCGAATTCTTATTGAACGATACATCAAACATAGGGGGAGCATTAATGCATACATATTATAAATGGTTAATCGTATTGGTGGCCACGTTATCCCAAACTGCAGCAACTTTTGTGACATATGGCATGGGACCCATCGCTGCATTTTATCAAATTGAATGGAATTTAACACCGCTTCAAACAGGCTTCATTGTTTCAGCGGTCAATATTGGGCCGATGTTTTCAATGCTGGCGTTCGGTTACTTGATGGATAAAAAAGGGGAAAAACACATTATCGGGTGGGGGACCATTTTATTGGGGCTCTCAGCTTTAACGCTGGTTTTTGTTAATGATTATATTGTATTGCTGCTTTTATTATTGTTGGTCGGTATATGGTACGGAAGTGCTCAAACCGGTGGAAGCACGGCCATCGTAAAATGGTTTCCAAACGAACATAGAGGGCTGGCTCTAGGGATAAGACAGACGGGAATACCGCTTGGAGGATCTTTAGCCTCTGCAGTTTTATCCTATACATATTATCATTTCAATTTGTCATCAGTTCATTTAGTACAAGGGATCGTAGCAATAATGGGAGGGCTGCTCTTCCTATTATTATATAACGAACCAGAAAGAACGAGTGAAACGGGATCAACCTCGGTCGGGTTCAAGGAGAAAATGAGTGTCATCAAAAATAATAAGGAGTTATATCCGATGTATATAGTAGGTGTTGTGATGATGTCATTACAGATGATTATCATTGCGCATTTTATGAGTTATTTGCACAATGAAGGGGGCTATCCATTAACAGAGGCAGGAAAATATTTAAGCGTCATTTTAATAGGTGGTATGGTTGGACGGGTAGTCATCGCCTGGGCGAGTGATCAATTCTTTGAAGGTCAAAGGGAAAGATTATTGCTTATTGTGATGGCTGTTACCGTAATTCTTACAGTGATGCTGCCGCTCATCATGACTGTTGAAATGGAAATCTTGATGCTATTATTTTGTTTTCTTTTGGGCTTTGTAGCCATTGGTTGGTATTCCATTTTTATTGCTTGTATCACAGAGCAATCGGATTCCCGTTTTATAGGTTTAACGGTGAGTTCAGCATTGACATTAAATCAATTATTCATTGTCATAGCACCCTCTTTATTCGGATTAGTCGTTAATCTATTGAACAGTTATCAACAAGCCCTATATTTGGCCGGAATATCTGTAGCTTTGGGAGCGATTAATTTATATAGAGCAAAAATAAAAAAAAGAATGGATCATGGGATCACCACGAAGTTTGATCAAATTAATACAAACAACCTTGATAAATGAATAAATTGAAAGGGCATGTTTTGAAAAAAGATTAATCAACACATGCCCTTATTCTCTTCAATTGGATTATTCTTTTTTAAAAAATCGATCATTTTTTTGTGTTCCTTAATCAGCTAACGCACTCGTTAGCTGAAGTACAATAATTCACAATCTTACTTTTTTAGATAAAAACTATTACTAAAAGTTTTATATTGTATAAATATTTTAAATATGAAAAAAAGCTTACTCAAAGAGTAAGCTTAACCTCTATAAACACTATCACATGTTGCAGGTTTTGGTTCATAAAAACAATGTTCTTTAAATTGACCAGTTTGAGGTTGATCATACCATGTTGGAGGGCATGGAGCATGTGGATTAAAATACCAAAGAGCATATCTAGCCGGATGCTGTCTCCAGTACTTCAAATTCTGTTCTGCTAATCTTCTTTCAATACCTCTCGCTCTTTGATAAAATACATTCCCTTTTTGAACAGCTTCAAAAGAATAATTTCCTCCTTGTACATGATAAATGACTTGTGGAATTGTTCTTAAACCTTTAAAGTCTAAACAATTAGCTACAAGACGATTTACAATTACATTTCCAACATATAACATTCCTTGTTGTCCTTCTCCTTCGGCTTCTGCTCTCATCATCCTTGCCATTAAGTCAACGTCTGAACTTCGGTAGCTTGCTCTTGCCATTTTTTCCACCCCAAAAATATTATATGAAAAATAGCCTACGGCCATGTCTTTTATTTATGTAATATAAAGTGCTTAGTTATAATAACTTACAGCTTTTAAGTAAAATGAAAACTATTGCATTCTTTTTTCCCTTTATGCAACTAAACTGCGTATAAGAAAAAGCTGCCTTAAAGACAGCTCTGATCTTCAGCTAACGCACCCAGTTAGTTTAAAGTATATTTATTCACAAACTCCCCATATAACACTATTTATTGATAACAATCGATAATTTATAGTTTGCATGCTCGTTTAACCCTTCTAAAAGTTTATTCATTAGTTCATTCGATGGAAATTTACATTCAAGAAGATAACAGCCATCTCCACTGATTTTATAGTTACGTACAAGGTATTGTTCCTGAGTTTTGATGAATGATAAATATGGCTGATGGTTAGTGCTTTGTGTAATGATAGTTAGAAAAGCATGTATATAAAATCCCAATTTGACTTGATTAACTTTAATGCCATATCCCTCAATAACTCCACTATCCTCTAATTTCGCAACTCTGGCTGAAGTAGCTGGACCAGTCAAATGGACTTTCTCACCTAATTTTTTCATCGTGATACGACTGTTCTTGGATAGTTCATCAAGGATATCCATATCCGTCTTATCTAACATTTTAATAATCCTTTCATTAATAAAGTAAAACCGCCAAAAGACTTTGTTTACCCCATGTA
The DNA here is from genome assembly GCF_046534585.1 of Peribacillus sp. SIMBA_075. Taxonomy (NCBI): domain Bacteria; kingdom Bacillati; phylum Bacillota; class Bacilli; order Caryophanales; family Bacillaceae; genus Peribacillus; species Peribacillus sp. SIMBA_075. The sequence continues at coordinate 22,090 of NZ_JAWRYN010000040.1, forward strand.
TTCAGTAGTTAGTCATAGTTTAAACTAAAAGAGTGCTTTAAATCAAAAAAAAGAAAAGGAGTTAATGATTATGAATATAGATCACATTCGTAATGCAACAGCAGTTGTAGAATATGCAGGTAAAAAGTTTTTGATTGATCCAATGTTAGGGGAAAAAGGGACTATGCCGCCTTTTGGAACTGGTGTTGGTTTACCCCCTGCACCAAGAGAAGACCAAAATAATCCTTTGGTAAGCTTACCGACATCCATTGACGATATTATATCTAATATTGATGCTGTCATTGTCACTCATCTGCATCCTGATCACTGGGATGATGCTGCTAAAGAAGCATTGCCAAAAGAAATTAAAATTTTTGCCCAAAATGATAACGATGCGACAGAAATTCGAAGTGCTGGTTTCAAAAATGTGGAGGTTTTAAAAGAGAATACAGTTTTTGAAGGGATTCAATTGATTAAAACAAAAGGCGAGCATGGTAGAGGCGAAATCTTACAGCATGCTGGTCAAGTGTGTGGCGTTGTCTTCAAACACTCAAAAGAGAAAACACTATACTTTACTGGTGATACAGTATGGTATCAAGCAGTTCAAGAAATCATTGATGCACATAAACCGGAAATCATTGTGGTTAATGCAGGAGATAATCAATTCCTTGTGGGTGGTTCTCTTATCATGGGGAAAGAAGATTTATATGAATTGTACAAGGCTGCCCCTGATGCAAAAATCATTGCTGTTCACATGGAAGCTGTAAACCATTGGGGCCTATCTAGAGAAGAATTAAAAAGCTTTATTAACGAAAAAGGAATCTCATCTAATGTGTCAGTTCCTGATGACGGAGAATCTTATTCATTTTAAGGTACAAACGGTTAAGAAATTTTAATTAAGGTGGTTCAATGATATGTCAGGTGAAGCAAATAAAGACTTAGTTCGCCGTTTTTTTGAAACGATTGAAGAAGAGAATTATGATGCACTTAAAGATTTCTGCCATCAAGACTTTGTGTTTTATCCGCAACTTGATACGCCATATCCTGGTGTGGAAGGTCTTATAGAATCAGAAAAGAAAAACTTCGATGCCTTTCCCGACTTTAAAATGCCAATTATATCTTTGGTTGCGGAAGATGATTTAGTAGCAGCCTATTTTATATTCGAAGGCACTCATACCGGCATCCCATTTGTCGGTGTTCCTGCAACCGGAAATAAGGTTAGATTTTCTCTGATGATACTTTTGAGAGTTTCTGAAGGTAAAATTATTGAGCAAAGATCTCATGTTGACATAAATGACATTCTTCGCCAACTTGGCGTTAACTCCTAACTCTTTAAAAGATAATAATTTCTTAACTAGTCAAATTAGCTAATCATGAGACCCTTTAAGGATCTTTGTTATTATTTTAAAAGCTATCAATCTGATGATTTAATAAAAACTATCCTTTTAGTCCGTAATCTGTGTGTCCGCCAGCTCTAATGTCGTTTTCTTTTTTGAATTATTTAAACGTCCGTTTGTTTAATTTACTTGCAATAAAAAAGTGCACAATTCCTCCTTGAATTAGTGCACTTTTTTATATACCTTATTCAACTATTCTGCCCCGTTAGTTAATTAAGAAAAGGCCTAGCAGGAAAGAAAGGAATTAGCCATTTCCTGATAACATAACTAAGTCATACAAGTAATTAACAACCTTACCCATTCTCCAGGCTATTATTGCTGAACTAATTGCAATTACAGCTAAACTCACAACTTTTATTAACTCTAATTTGCCTTTATCCACCTATATCTCTCTTCAACCTGTTTAACTAGCGCTAAAGCTTTAATCAGCTACAGTCTCAATAACAAATTAGCAAATAAAGAAGCCCGTTCAGGGAGTGTATCAATTTGAATATGTTCATATTCTGCATGAATTCCTTTTCCACACGAACCTAAACCGTCAAGAGTTGGAACACCAATAGCTGCTGTAAAATTCCCATCACTTCCTCCACCAACAGATGCTTCTTCTAATTTCATGCCAAGTTCGGATGCAATAGATTGAGCACATTCAAACAGTTCTCTTGTTTGCTCAGATTTCACCATTGGTGGTCGATTCAAGCCACCGGTTACTTCTAATTTGATTCCTTTTAAAATTGGTTTTAAATTTAAAATAATATTCGTCACTCGTCTTGCTTCTTCTTCTGTTGAGACACGTAAGTCAACATGAGCTTCTGCGTATTCGGGAACCACGTTTCTCCCACTTCCTCCAGTAAACGTTCCTACATTGACAGTTGTTCCTTTTTCGTAATTGGTCAATTCTTGCAGTACAATCACTTGCCGAGCTAGTTCTTCAATAGCATTGATGCCTTCTTCATGATGATTACCAGCATGGGCAGCCCGTCCCCATATTTTTATAACGAAAGATCCTGTTCCTTTGCGAGCTGTTTTTAAAGCTCCTGATCCAGCTACAGCAGGTTCAGCCACTAATACAGCATCACTTTTTTGTGCTTCTTCTTCAATGTATTTCTTAGAAGCGCCTGAACCAATTTCTTCATCTGAATTGCAAAGAAAAACGATTTTTTTATTTAACGGAAGATTTAGCTCTTGAATGGCTTTGATTGCCCATAAAGATTGGATAATACCACCTTTCATATCTAAAATACCAGGACCATACAGTTTATTTCCTTCCTTTCTAAGGCTAAGTCTGCCTTCTTTCCAAACTGTATCAAAATGCCCTATAATCAAAATTTGTGGTTTACCTTCTCCGATTGTAAATTTCAGGTGATTCCCCACTTTTTTTTCTTCTATTAATTCGTATCCTACATCCAATCGCTTTTGAAAGAGCTGGCTTAAATATGTACCGCACTCATCAACTAATTCTTTATTGTATGAAGGTGATTCTTTTTTTACAAATTCAATCAAATCATCCAACATATCTTGTTTATGAACTTCGAGATAGCTAGAAACGTCATTCTCGATTAGTAACTTACTCAAAATAATTCCTCCTCTAAAACACTTCTGTACATTTTTTTCTTTCAATTAATGTATTTGCAAGAATTATGCCAATTTTTTTCTTTATAAAATTAACTACCTTTGTTTCTTAGTTTTATTTATAGGTTATTTTTTAAGTTATTAATACCTATAAAACAACCTATAAATGATCCGTTTATTTAATATAAGCCGCTTTGTAGAATCTATTCCTTTCCTCACAGAATTGGCATGCTTTTTGCATTATGTTTAATTGTGAGTATTCGTACTCGAATCTTAATTCAAAATAAAGGAAATACAAGCAGAGGAGGAGAGACTTTCAAGCTTTATCATTGAAATGCTATTATGTAATTAGGGGGAAACATATTTATGCAATCTACGGCTCAAAAACTGGTTCCTAAACCTATTAAAAGAAAAACATTTAAACAACCTGATGCTTATGTTCTTTTGTTTTATATTTTAATTGCCTGCACAATTGCGACATATCTTGTACCAGCTGGGGTATTCGATCGAATTGAAAAAGGTGATATTACGATGACTGTCCCTGGAAGTTATCATGTAGTAAAATCCACTCCTGTTAATTTTCTTGAAATTTTTACTGCAATTCAAAGTGGAATGGTCGCCGGTGCTCCTTTGATTTTTCTTATTTTATTTACTGGTGGTGCATTGGCAGTTATTGATAAAACGGGAGCGATTGATACTTTCATTCGGAGTATTATTAATTTATGTAAGGGGAAGGTACTTCTACTCATTATTCCTATTTGTTTCATGTTTTCTATACTTGGTACTACCGGAATTATCGTAAACTCCGTTATTGCCTTTATCCCTATAGGTGTAATGATTGCTCGCAAATTAAAATTAGACGCTATTTTTGGAGTATCTATCATTTATCTAGGTACTTATGCAGGGTGGAATGTTTCTCTTATAAGCCCACAAACATTAGGCTTATCACAGCGTATTGCTGAGCTTCCATTATTATCTGGAATGGGTTTCCGTATTGTCATTTATCTAACTTTCTTACTATGTACAATATTATATATATATCGATATGCACGTAAAGTTAAAAACACTGGGCACAGTATTTTAGGTTTAGAAAGATTTCCTAATTCTTTAGGTGTCAGCGAGAACGAAATACAAACACAGAAATTAACATTACAACATAAGCTTGTTTTATTATTTTCAGGTGGATCTTTACTAACATTTATTATTTGCACACTCATTTTCAAATGGACTGAAAGCGAAATGGCAGGTTTATTTATTTTTATAGCTATAGGTGCTGGGCTTATCTCTCGAATGAATGTGAATGATATCGCTAAAACATTTATGGCCGGATGTCAGAAACTTGTATACGGTGCATTAATTGTAGGAATGGCCCGAGCTGTAATTGTTGTGCTTGAACATGGCCAACTTCTCGATACCATTATATACCACCTTTCGACTCTTTTGGCTCCACTTTCTCCTGTTACAGGAACCTTAGGTATGTTTTTAGGAAGTGCAGCTCTTCATTTTTTAATTTCTTCTGGTTCAGGAGAATCAGCTATGTTAATGCCAATATTGGTGCCACTTGCTGATTTGTTGCATATTACTCGTCAAGTAGCTGTACAATCTGTTTTATTTGGGGAAGGCGTAGTGAATTGTATTAATCCAACCTCAGGTGTGTTAATGGCAATACTGGCTACTAGTGGTATTTCATATGGCAAATGGCTTAAATTTATGATTCCGTTATCGATCTTATGGGCAATCTTAGCAGCCATTTTCTTAACAATTGGTGTATTAATAAAATGGGGTCCTTTTTAAGTTACCTTAAAATCTGTTAGAATAAGAGCAAAATGTAATTGTGTGGTAAGGAGAAGAAGATGAAAAAGCCTACTATACTTCTTGTAACTAGCACTAAAACAGTAATCAAAACATTTGAAGAAAATCTTCAAATGTTTTTTGGTTCAAAAATTGACATTGATACATGTTATGAAACATTGCCATTAAATGAGAAGGTTATCCATAAAGCTGATTTAATTTTACTGTCTAGCCCAGTGCTAGAAGAAGCTTTTAGAAAATTGAATTTAAATATTCCTCTTATGGTTGCTCGACGTTCTGTTCAAATTGCAAAGTTAGAACAGCTTTTGGATTTGCCTGCTAAAACAAAAATTTTATTAGTTACTACCTCTATGGAAGGGGCTAGAGACTCTATTGATGTTCTACACGCCTTTGGATTTGGACATTTAAAGTTAATTCCTTATATTCCTGGTCTTACAAGCGTCGAACAGACAGAGAACCTAGACTTGGCTATTACGTTTGGACAAGCTGAACTTGTGCCGAAACATATCAAAAGCACTATCAATTTAGAAAACCGACCAATTGATTTAACAACTATGCTTGATATTGCTCGTCTTTTAAACCTTTCCTTAGAAAAGGCGCACTTCTATACGGCAGAATTCTTTAAAGATTTTGTGAATATGGGAAGGAATTTATCATTAGCAATTCAAAATGAAAAACAATTAACACAAAAATTAGAATCGATTTTAAATGCAGTACATGAAGGGATTATAGGGCTAGATGAAAAAGGCATTATTACATTGATAAATGAAGATGCATATCAAATTCTACAACTCCCTTCTATAAATTTTATTGGAAAGCATTATAGAGAAATTCTACCTGATTTTCAGATTAATGAGACATATTTAGATCAAAAAGAACAACTTGATAACTTATTTCAAATAAACAATCGCTCTTTGCTAGTATCGAAAGTTCCTTTAATCTTGAACAAACAACTAGTAGGCCTTGTCATCACATTTCAAGATGTTACAAGGGTTCAAAGAATGGAGCAAGAAATTAGACGGAAAAGTACAGAGTTAGGTTTAACCACAAAATATTCATTTGACAATATTATTGGGGAAAGTTCTTTGATTTTATCTGCAAAACAAAAAGCAGTTCAATTGGCTAAAAGTGATTATACAGTGTTAATTACTGGAGAGAATGGTACTGGAAAAGAAGTCTTTGCTCAAGCTATACATAATAGTTCCGAAAGAAAAGATGGTCCATTTGTGGCTGTTAATTTTGCAGGACTAAGCGAAACACTAATAGAAAGTGAATTATTTGGATATGAAGGTGGGGCATTTACAGGAGCTAGAAAAGAGGGAAAAATGGGCTTATTTGAATTAGCCCATAATGGAACTATTTTCATGGATGAAATTGGGGATGCTTCCCTAAGTCTTCAAGCATCCCTTCTACGCGTTCTTCAAGAACGTCAAGTTATGCGTGTAGGTGGCAATAAAATAATACCGATAAATGTACGAGTTATTGCAGCTACCAATCAAAACCTACATCAAATGATTCGAGAAGGTGCGTTTCGTGAAGATTTATATTATCGTCTAAATGTTCTACCATTGCAAATCCCTTCACTTAGAGAAAGGAAGCAGGATTTATTTATATTTATAGATTTCTTTTTAAAATCAAATAAGAAAAATCTAATGTTTGAATCAAATGTAAAAAAACTTTTAATGAATTATAATTGGCCAGGTAATATACGAGAACTTGAAAATTTTTTCCATTATTTAATGGTCACTGTTGAAGGGAATGTAGTCACTAAAATTCATCTACCAGATCAGATTTTACTATCACAAGAGACTGTTAGCTCCTCTGATAATTCATTATCAGAGATTGATGAGACACTTCTCTTCTTAAAAACGGGAAGTTTTATAGAAGATTATAAATCGATATTACAAATACTATGGAATTGTAATAAGAGAGGAAAGAACGTGGGAAGAGGTGTGATACAAGAAATGCTCCCTTATTTTTTGTCAGATTCCAAATTGCGCCATCGATTATCAATATTAAATAAAGCTAATTGCATTAAAGTCGGAATTAGAAAACAGGGAACAGAGATTACTGAAGTTGGTATAAAAATACTTAATAAATTAAACGAGTGAATATTGCATTCAAATTGGGTTTTGGTAGAAAACTTTAAGTTTCTAAGTAAGATAAAAACAGACAGAAATAACTCTTATTCTGTCCGTTTATTATCTTAAAATGAGTATGATTCGCAATCAGCTGGCACTAAAACATTAGAGGATATTCCTTTTACTTATTAATAATTTTATTTGTGTATTACCTTATTGATGCTGCAATAAATACTCCGATTGGTAATGCCAGTATTATATTGCCTATTAAATATCTACTTAATTTTATGCATAAAATTACAGTTAATACACCTAAAACCAAGCTAATTATCTTGTATATTATTTTCTTCACATGATCCAGCCTATTACCTAACCTGTCCCGTTAGTTGCATAAAGAAAAAACTGCCTTAGAGACAGCTCCGATCTTCAGCTAACGCACCCGTTAGTTGAAGAGTGGATAATAGATTATTAAAAAAACTCCTAATAATATAAGACCAAAGATAATGATTAATCCACTTGTATCTAGTAAGACACCTAATATTACCCATAATGAATAGAGAATTTTATTTTTTGTACTTTCATTCTTATTATTTTTGTAGGCTTCTTTAATTAGCCACCCTAAAATGCTGCACCCAACAACAACCAATATTATGCCAATAGTCATTATTTTCATAAATTCACCCTCGATTATTAAATAATTTTTTTAATATCTTATTTAATTATTCTGCCCCTTTAGTTCCATTAGAAAAAACTGCCTTAGAGACAGCTCCGATCTTCAGCTAAGGCACCCGATAGTTTAAGTACATTTCTTCACAATCTTATTTCACTATGTTGATAAATAATCAGTAAAAGCAACTTTCACAAAAATGGAAAGTTGCTTTTTTTTTAGGGTATTGGTTATGATAACAGAATAATAACAGGAGGGCTGTGGACATGCTGAAAAAAAAGATGAAAATCGAGGTTATTCAAAAAGTATTAGACAATTGGAGTGGGTTCTTTTTACCTTACCAAATGGCCCTACATGAATTAGAAAGTGATTTCAAGGTTATTGACTTAGAATGGAAAACACAACATGGCTATTCTCCTATTGAACATATGAAAACACGTATGAAAAAATTAAGTTCTTTGGTGGAGAAAATACAAAAAAAAGAAATTCCTTTAACACAAGAAGCGGTGAGGAATGAAATAAGAGATATTTTGGGAGTTAGAATTGTCACAAGTTTTATTGATGACGTATATATGTTGAAGGAGCATATCGAGCAACGTGAAGACATTCGAATGATACGCGTAAAGGATTATATTCAGGACCCGAAAATGAGCGGATATAAAAGTTTGCACCTGATTGTAGAAACCCAAGTCATCCTATCCAACGAAATAATATGGGTTCCTGCAGAAATACAAATTCGTACTTCCGCTATGGATTTTTGGGCATCCACCGAGCATAAACTAAACTATAAATATCAAGGCGAGACTATACCAGAGGATGCTCAAAAGCAGCTAATTGAGCTTGCCAAAGCTTCTTCCTTAATGGATAAAGAAATGTCAAGTTTAAGAACAAAATTACTGGCCAATTAAGCAAACAATCGTGACGCCTTTCTCATTTCAACCTTAAGTCAATCTGACAAATAAAAACACTTAGTCTTAGAATCTAAGGGTTTCATCCTTGTTCCGTCCAAAACGATCCAGTGAATGAATGTAAAGAACATCCCCTTTCCGGATCATTCGTTTTAACAATTGATATTGTTCTCGTTCAAAATTTTTCCCACTTTGTTTATCCATACTTTAACGGACGTTAAAAGTAGGTGATTTTATAAAACGCTCATACCTTTTAATTTACCTTTCTCATATGTCACAGTTTTTGTTTAAAAAGAGGGAGCAAGACAAAAAAAGTATGATTATATAAAGAATCATACTTTTAAAAGGCCACCAATTGGCGGCCTTCTTTGGCGCTAACGCACCCGTTAGTTTAAGTGTTATACTTCACAAATTATTAAAAAGTATTTAATTCTAGAAATTCATCAGTTTCCATAAAACCAAACTTCTTATATACTGGTCTACCCATTTTTGAAGCCCCAAGCCATATTTTTGAAATACCTGAAATCTTAACTTCATCAACTAATTTAGTTAACAGCTTTGTTGCGATTCCTTGCCCACGATAATTTTCATTAGTATACATATTTGTGATATAAGCCTTTTTTCCAGTCTTATTGGTGTAACAAGGTGGAAATTCATAAAAAATTACTGCACCACAAGCTATAATTTCTTCATTATCCTCCACTAGCCATTGAATTAAAGTACCATCACTTAGTTTACTTTTAAAGAAAACATATAGTTCTCTATCAATATCTATATTAGGTTCTATCCCCTCATCAACTAATTGCTTTTTTCTTAACTCGACCAATTTATCAATATCATCGATAGTTGCTTTACGATATTTCAACTTCTCACAACTCCTTTATAAAATTACAACTGACCAGCCCCATAGCATAATTAATTCTCATCATTTTACCATTGATTCTTATTAAACTAAACAAAAAAGGTAAAAGTTCCCTTTCCTTATTTATTTTACCATAAAAGACCATTTCCCTTATAAAACTCCCTCAGTTTGATACGAATATCTCTCGAATGCTCACTTATTCGCAGGATTTCATAACCCTTGTAATTTTCCATACCCACTATTGTGGAATCTAAGTTTTTTAGTTTTTGTAAGTTTTGAATCCAACTTAATAGTTTTACGAACCCCTCTTCATTATTTTCAAATGTAAGAGGATCTCCAACTACAATTCCACGGAAGTTAACATTAACTTGTCTTGGAGTTTAATCCCTTTATAGAGCCTTAGTATCAGATTCCTGTTCGTCGAGCCAAGATTTTATTCCACGCTTCCTCCAGCCCTTACCTCACGATAAGTACCTTGCGCTTCCTTAGTGGTTGGTCGATGTGTACCCCCACAGTGGACTTTCACCACCTAGATAGTTGCCATGCCTGGCACACCTTAAAGACAGCTCTGATCTTCAGCTAACGCACCCGATAATAGGATTCGTCTTGATTACGTAAGAAACACATACCGTTAGATGAAATTTAGCTTGGTAACAATAATTTCTATCATTTCTCACCAAATTTTACATCAAATAGATAATCAGATAATACAGTACCTTCGAAACTTTCTTGTGTGATATTTCCTTGGTCATCCCTTTCTTCTCCCGTTTTCTTCGTTGCAAATGTTGAAATATAATAACCTTCAACTGGTAATTGCTTATCATCTAATAATTGTATTTCTCCATTTAATACGACATAAGCTCGATTTTCTACTTCATAATTTGTTCGTTCCCCTGTACTTTGTATACCATAGGAAGAAAAGTCACCCTTAGCATGAGTAATATCTTTAATATCAAGCACATTAAGATTTTCAAAAAAATGCTCAGCATCAATTAATCGATTGTATTGGAGCCATGTTTCAAGCTGACTATTCATAACTTGATACCTATTCCTATCAATATCATATCGAATTTCATAGAGATTATAGCTATTGCCATTTTGCCCAATTAGTTGCCAGCTTAAGTCTGTAATTCTACCATCTTCAGTATAGTCTACTTCAAAATCCTCAAGCCTCAAACTGTTATTCTCTAGATTTAATTCTTGCTTGACTAGTTCATATTCTTCTTGAAAGTTCATCGTATATACTGAACCAAGTTCATGCTTAATGAATATTGGGCGATTTCCCCAGTCATCCATGGCATATGGTATGGCCCATTGGACGAATATAAATGCAAGAAAACCAAAAACCGCAGCTATTCGTTTTACCTGTACATTTAACTTAGGTCGAAAAAATATCAGATACACTACAAACCCAAGTGGAAGTGAAATTTGATTGAAATTAAAGGCAAATGAACCTAATATAAAATATCCAATTATTTTTAACGGAAAATAAGACTCTTGATCGTCATTTTTCCACACTAAAAATAAAAAACTAACAATTAATATTACTGTGTAAACAATAGATGCCATTTTTAAATCACCCTATCTGGTAGGAAATCGCCTAGAATCACCTAATATATATGAATATTTCACCATTATTATAATTATTCGAAAAGACATTAAGACTATTACTTAATAACTAGACAAATTTCAAAAAAGAACGGCTTTATTATAACCAGAATTATCCCCGTCTGTCGGGTCCTGGTAATGAAGTAAAGCACTGTTAGTGAAATAATCATTATGTATTATTCACAGGATACAGACCAGTTAATAGCTAATTCTTTACAAACTACCAGCTAGTTTAATTCAATAAGAAGATATAACGTACTGTTGACGAAATTGTTGTATGGTTATGTTTTTAATTATCGTGATTAGAAAGGTATTCTGCTACATCTTTTGGAACTTTAAAATTTAAATTTAGTTTCTTGGTTCTAAGCTCGATATAAGGACTATCTTTATATGTAATAATTGTAGCGATTTGTTTAAGTTCCTTTTTAACTGTAATAGGCTCTCCAAGTTTGACTGTATTCTCTTGGTACATCTTATAAATATACCCTTTAGTCGAATTCGAAGGAGTATCTACAATACTCCATTTATCAACTTCTAGTGCATTAACAAATTCACTTACATCTTCTTGATTATCTATAACGTTTAAAACCGATTCTGGATTTTCTTCTGACGATATTTCTATCTTTTGGGCTCTATCAAGCCCAGGATCTTCTTTCAAATCTTCTTTTTCTATACTACATCCGAATAAAAATATAGATACGCTAAATGCAAATATAAATTTCATACAAACTTTTTTAATAATTGTTGTCCCCCCTCCAAGAATCAAAACCATACCTCATTTACTATAAATTACTTCACTTAAGCTATCCTGCTCCTTTAGTTCCATAAAAAAAGAGCTATCTTAAAGACAGCTCCGATCTTCAGCTAACGCATGCGTTAGTTGCATAAGTAAGAGGTTTGAAAAAATAGCCTGTGTATATCTGAACGATGAATAACTTACCTATTTTCTTGTGTTTGTTTGCACCATATACAAAAAATCCGGAAAAACGTAACCAAAACCGTAACCATTTTTATAAAGAACTCGTCCAACGTAAAATTGAAAGTATGAATTTTCTATATTGGAATGCGTTGCTTTATTTTCTATTGGAGCATATCAGATATGTTAGCTGTGGTAAGAAAACTACTAGCAATAAAAGTTATTAAGCTAAACGCTGGTAGCTTGCTACATACCATCTATGCTTATTAATCAGCTTTGTGTGTTCAGAAAACCATTCTAAGCGATTTTCAAACTTTCTATTGATGTTCGATAAGCTAATTTTGTCTAAGGCTTACTCTAACTCATCATCTATCTATTTTTTTATATAAAGAATTCCATAATTGCGTTAGTAGGTTTTTTATAGGTTTACTCATTGGTTTACCTTTAAGTTATTAGAAGTAAATTCAGCGCATTGGGATTCCCTGATTTCTTTGAGTGTGGGGTGTTGAGAAAGTATCTTGCTGAAAAGATCGAGACTTACCTTTTTATTCAGCTACCTAAGCCAAGTGAGTATCCAAATGTTTTAAAAATTTCTGCTGGAGATTACTGGTGTATCCAAAATAACGGCTGGTCTATTGATTCTGCTACTGAAATTTTTAGTGAGGAATGGATATCTGATGACGAGTTTTTTGTCACCGAATCTGAAATTTATGGGAATAATAAACTCCATCATCAATTGTAAAAAGAACCTCGAATAAGAAAAACATAGGGAGGTTTTAATCTTCCTATGTTTTCATTCATATTATTTATCTGTTTGTTTTTGCTTCTTTTTCAAATACTCCGCACGTATTTTTTCAAGGTGCTGCTTTTTATCAAATTTGGCAGGCGCCTGTTTTTCATGAAACTTTGTCACAGCTACCTTACCTTTGGTATCCAATTGATATTTTCCCACTTTGTTCACCTACTTTTCTTGTCTTTAAAGAGAATCTATTCATTAAATATAATATACCTTATTTTACTGAAGTAAACCTTATTACTTTATTAGTGTACTGCAACCTTTGCATATATCAGTAAAAACATTAAAAACTTAGTAAAATAATTCATCGCCAAATGGTATTCATTTCATTGCTATAATCAAAATAAAATGCCTTAACACTCTCATAAGCCTCAATAATTCTATTTCTTGTTTGTTCAGCTCTCTTCTAAAGGTCCAATTGTTCGGTAAATAAGGTTTAAATATTAAAACAACTACTTATATCTATCTTAATCCAAATATTACCTTATCCAACTAACCTGACCCTTTAGTTCATTAAGATTGGTACAATTATAAATTTTTATTCATAACTATCCTATGTTCATTTATTACATAATCATTTTTTCGATAAAATGCTTCTGCAAGCCCGCCGTTAGCAGTTAATAAATAAAGACTTTTTATCTCTCTCTTCTGTAGTTCCTCCTCTAAAGAATGCAGTATTTTTGAGCCATAACCTTTACCTTGTATTTCATTATTTACACAAAGCTCTGCCAAGTAAAAAGTTAAACCTTGATAAGACACTTTACTATTTCCAGCAATAAAACCAACTAGATTGTTATCAATATGAAATAAAAAACCAAGAAATTTAGGAGTATGTAATAAGTCAGTAAGTCTCTCTTTGGCAGTTTCGTATGTCCAACTTTCACTCCATGGCTCATTATTAAAAACTTTCGTGTAAAGTTCGATACATTGCTCTAAATTCTCCGATGTAATGGGTAACATTTCTGTCATAATCATGCTTCCTTTCTTTTTTTTATTAAAATTTAATATTTTAATCTAAATTATATCTTATCTTTGTTCAACTAACCTGCCCCAATATTCCATAAAAAAAGTGCTGCCAAAGCAACTCTCTTATTGAAGTAGTGCACCCGTTAGTTCATTAAAGGCTGTCGAGGGTTTCTCAACAGCCTGAGCCAATCACTGAATTAATGATCGGCTTTTTTCTTACCAGAATCTCCAAATAACCAAAGTAAAAGTGAAAGAAATGCTACGAAATAGAATGCGTATGCTAAATTCCCTAACCAATTTATCGTTTGTCCCCTGAAGTATTGCAGTCCAGAACTTGCAAGATACTTGAGTATGATACCCACTATACAAATAATGAAGAATCTTTTCTTTGTTATTGCCATAAATTCAAACCACTCCTATTCTTTGGCAGGCAATCCAACTAACCTGCCCCTCTAGTTCCATAAGAAAAAGAGCTGCTGATCAGCTCCTGTTATTGAAGTAAAAGTACCGGTTAGTTTTTAATCAAATTATTTTCACTGTTTATCTTCGTTATTACTTCTCTCATTATTTTGAAGATAAATCTTTTTAAGAGTTGAATTTATATTATTCAAAGCAATTAGAATAACCCCCAACATAACAAAGGTTACTATTTCCCCAGTAAACCAAGATACTATTCCTAAAATTACAGCATAAAGAACGTATAGCCAATTACTCATTTAATATCCTCCCCACTCCACATAATTAACTAATTTTACCACATAATTTTCATTATCATTATGGAGCTAACCTGCCGCCCCGTTAGTGCCATAAGAAAAAGGCTGCCTCAGCAACCTTCCTAAAGCACCCTTTAGTTCAATAAAGTCTATTAAATTTTTTCTAAATTTTTAGTGAGTCTGATAATCCAATACAATACTATCCACGGAAGTATGAACTTTGAAGCCCATTCAATTACATTAGGAATTAAATATGATGAGTTTATATTAAATAACGGAAGTATTAGCCAAAGTACCAATAAAACTATGATACCAATAATCAAATTTTTCATTTAGATAGCCCCCCTATAATCTCATATTACCATAATAACCCATCATTCTTCTTCAACTAACCTGCCCCGATAGTTCCATAAGAAAAAGCGATCCTTCTTAATGAAGACCGCATCCGTTAGTTGAAGTTCAAGGATATGTTTTTATGTGCTTATAATCTATTAACTCACCCCTTGTATTTACAACAACCTCATCTATTCCATAACTATTATGAGCATCATAATAAGGGTGGACTTTTAGAGTTATCTCATATTCTCCACCAACTCCGTACAGTTGCTTAATTTTGAGTATTTCTGTGTCATACGAAGCCCAAGTAAGATTACTTGGTGCATCTTTATCATCTTTATATATTGCAGCAATTGCTTTATCTACTGGTTGTCTAAGGCTTTTTATAAGTGCATATTTAAGTGTTTCACATAGTTCCGTATCAGCTTCATTTATTGTTTTTGAATAAACTGGCGTATTAGAGCTTATTAAGAATATTGCTATCAAAAGCATTACTGCGAAATTTTTCATTTTATCACCCACTTTAGTTTCCTAAGAACTGTAAAGTTTTATTCAATTATTTTTCCCCAGATATTTTAATGGTATTGAAACCAAACAAACCATCCTTTTTCCTTACTTTTAGCTAAAAATATTTGACCTTGGGCTAAGTTAGCTCCAGGAGCTTTGGGGAAATCTAAACGTACAAGCCATGATTTTTCAGCAATTTCTTTGCCACAAAAGGTCTTTGCCATTCCAAAATAGTCTTCTTCATCTTTATTGCCAACTGTTTCGGGAAAAGGTTTGGCAGTTACTACATCCCACTTAGTATATATGTCAGGAAAATCATCTATTCCAGTTCCATAAGTTTTTGGTATTAAAGTATTTAACGCTTTTGTTACCTCTTTTTTATCTTTAATCGATGTTTTCTCTAATTCACTTAACACAGGACATTCTTTAGGTTGTGCGTATACTTGCATTGAACAAAGAAACAACATCGGAATGGTAATAATCAATATATATAGCTTTTTCATAAAACTCACCTCATAAGTTATCTTTCCTAGTTTTTAAAAAAATAGTCCAGTTTTTGAGGTATAATGGTTCAATTGTTATTCAAATAATCTGCCCCTTAGTTCCATAAGTAAAAGAGCTGCTGATCAGCTCCTGATAGTGAAGTAAAGCACCCATTTGAGGGTTAGTATAGACCTTTAATGGTAGTACCACCTTTCTCCGTTTCCTTCAGTTATTGGCTCTTTTGTCTCAGCATCTACAATTAAATATTTATGGATAAAACTTTCTTTTTTCTCTTTAATAGAACAAAAAAGATATACCTGCCTCTTCGGATCAATATGTGGGTGTGGATTATTGTAACTATTAACTAGTGAATATTTTTCCGCATATTTATTTACTGTTGATTTTAAATCTTTATACAGAATTTTTTCTCTAATATTCAGGGTTGCCGATTTGAATTCATCATAATAATCTAAGTTGTTTTTTTGATAAATTTCATTTGCACTGATTAGTTGTTTTTTGCTATTATCCGTATACTTTTCGGAAGTTTGTGCATTTACATTAACAGTTATTAACATAATCATAGTTAAGATTAAAATAGACAATTTAGTTTTCATTGGGCCTCTCTCCTTTAACAATTTTAAAGGTATTATCCCCAATTTTTGATTTTCCTATTGAACTAAACTGCCCCGATAGTTCCATAAAAAAAAGAGCTGCTGAAGCAACTCTGTTATTGAAGTAAAGCTTCCGTTAGTTCATTAAGGATGGTTTTTATACCATTAGATTATCAAATAAAATTCCTGTACAAATTAACGTCATCCCAATAATAATATGGACTTTTTTTTCATTTACTTTTGAATTCTCTAAAATAGTGAATATGATCCCAATTACGCCAATAAATACAACACTTCTTATAAAATAAGATGTATTTACAAGAAAAAGGTTAGGAAACTTCTGATAAAGACCAGATGTAACACCCATAACAAACAAAAAAAGAGGAATTCTTAATTTCCAATACATTTCTACACCTCATTTAATCAAGGAAATTATTACTTTATTTTATCATTGACCAATTCATAAATAAGTTATTGAAATCCATATCTCCAATAAGAACTTTTTACCTTCTAACGAATACCGAATATTCCATTGGATTTTCGAATCCTAATCTTTCAGCCAGCTTTATCGACGCAAAGTTGTTAACAACACAGTCCCAATTGGGTTTCAAATTTCTTTCAATACAATGTCCAATGAATATTTCTGCAACATTTTGAGCTAAGCCCATTCCTCTATACTTATTTTGAGTTGCAATATCAATTTCAGCAAATTGTGATGAACTGAATATAGATGTACACTCACTTACAACGGTATCATTATGTAACAAACAATAACCAAAACCATTCTCAAGAAAATTTGATACTGAACCCCAATATTCATTATAATAAGCTTCATTAAATTCCAGACTTTCAGTAATTATTTTTTCATCTATTCTCTTTACTATAAAATCATTGGGTGATTTCCCCCTTTTTATTGTTGAATATGTATCCTTATTAAAATGAAAAGAATATCTCTGCATTTGTCTTAACTCATTTCCAAACAACTTATTTATAACTTGATCCCATTCTTTTGATGGAGAAAACAAAGTGAATCGCATTTTTTCATTTTTTCTACTTCTAAAAATTTTTAAAAATATGCTGTCAAGACCATTGTTCCTTTCGTCTCCACCAACAAAAAAAATACCTGAATCAGTTCCAACAATAACTGTTCTCTTTAATTCATCCATATAAACCTGTCCAGGAATATAATTATTTAATACAGAGTAAGCAAATGTCGGATAAGTTTCTTTATCACTTTTTTCCAGTAAATTCAAGGCCTTTTCAAATTCATTATTCATAAACTGCTCCCCTTTTGTTTTACTATTCCTCAATCTTTTTGTACTTCCCTTCTCACTAACTTGCCCCCGATAGTTCTTGATGAAAAGAATTCCGAGGCAACCTCCCTTTTTGAGGAAATATTACTTTTCACAAGAAAAAATCAAGAATAGTGGAATTCTCATTCGACGTTTATATTCACTTTCATTGCTAAATTCCTCAACTCTTGGAGTGCCTTCTCTAATATCTTCAATCTTGAATCCAGCTAGCTTTAAAAATTGATAATATTCTTCAAAAGTTCGATGATATTTAACAACCCTTTTATCAATCCAGGGTTCTATTCGTTCGCCACTATTAAAATAATCATCCACGATCCAATCTGCTTTTAAAGAAGAAGCTACTGCACTTTTTATTGATGAAGTTAATACGGGATGCTGAACACCCCCTACTTTAAGGGAACTTTGCTCAAATTCTCAGGAATAACGAGTGTTTCTTTGTAAATAATAAGGTTGTTAAACAATAAATTAAGGAGGAGTTGTATGCAACAGGATCAACAAGCTAAAGCGAAATTGGGTTCAATTATGAAACCACAATTTTCCGGAACAGATGCACGAAAAGTAAAACAAGAAATTCAAAAAGATGTAAGCGAAGGACAAGGTGCAATGACTTCCCGAGAGGCAGGAGCAATGCGCGATTAAAAAACCACTTTGAGTGGTTTTTTATTTTTCTGCGTCAATTAAACACTTTACATGTCTCATTTCAATTTGATGGAGTTGCTGCAAACTTAATGATTAAGCACGGTTGGTTTGAAAGACCACCTCAAGCCATTGACCGTTAATATCTAGCTAAAGAAGTAAAAAAATAAATATAGCAGAAACATCTAGCTCAATACGTGTACATAATGTGAAAAGTTCAATATTAATCCTGTTAAAGCAAATAATAGTCCAATGTAAAACGTCCAAGGATTATCCTCTTTTTCAGAATCAAAGGTCCGGTAAGTAATAAAACCCAATAACAAAGATACGATAGGAATAATTATATACTGTGGCCCAAAGATAAAGGATACTAGACCTAATAATAGAGTTAGCATCCCATAAGGATTTTGTCCCTTTATAGTATTTAAATGCTCAATTTCCTCCGGGGTCAGGCCTTCGTGTTCGTACTTAGTTATTATTCGTTTAAGCATCCCTTGCACATCCCTTGAAAAATGATGTATATAACAAAATCAAGCTTACCACAATTGTAAATTATTGGTCATCCCGATTTGTAAAAAAATTGTAGTAACATCACCGTACCCTCTTACAACTTCCCTTATATGAAAGAGCCCTTTTTCTGACAATGTAATTCAACGAACGCACCCGTTACTTTAAGTGTATTAAATCCCAAACTTAGCTGGTTTTGTTTAATAAGAGAGATGTGCTCAATACTAATTTTCATTTATTACAGGAATACTGCCCCATTAGTTCCATAAAGAAAACGCTGCCTTAAAGACAGTTCTGATCTTTAGCTAACGCGTCTATAAGTTGAAGAAATAATGGTCAATAGCTATCCAATAAAAGAGTAATGCACTAATAAACCAAATTAAGTAGTCCTTACGCTTTTTGTCTCTATCTCGTTCATAACAACAGTTTAGAAACTCATTTTACCATGAAATTCCAATAACTGGGTTTAAATATCATTTTAAACTATCCTGCCCCTAGTTCCATAAGAAAAGGAGTTGCTGGTTTTTTCGTTAAGCCCTTATCGCTTCCACTGTTGAAGACCGCTATACTGCCATACGTTTCGCCGCCTTTTTTATCCATTTGCTTTATCATCTCTTTAGAAACAGCGCATTTGTTCAGTATCTGGGACCGTAATTTGTCCTTTTTCTTTGGTCAAATGGTCCATATTAGGCATTGTTGTTAACGACACAATCGTAACGATTATCCATAAGACAAAGGAGAGGCTTCCCCAAATTTTTCATTTGATTTCACCTTTCTTTTATATAGGAATGAATATTCATTCCTATTGTTGCGAAGCTACCCGAATCAAATGACTCTAATAGCATTCCATGCGCTTTCTTCAAGTTCTTTTAATAATTCCGGTGTCTCTGCTAGTTTCCCTGTCTCGATCATCTTAACTAACATTACAATTGGTCCATAAACCATCGCAATTAATGCAGATGACGGTAAGGGGCGAATATATCCTTTTTCCTTTCCATCCTCTATTACTCTTATAATGAAGTCCAGAAAGTCATTAAACGTTTCTTTACTATTCTCATCCAGATAATAACCATCATCATGAGAATTTATAAATATAAAAGCATTCACATTTTTTCTTGCAAAATCAAATATTCTAATTAAAATGTGGGTAAACTGCTCACGTATTATTGAATTAGAAGGAAAGTCGGTTCTTATGGCTTCAGAAAACTGAAGAACACATTTGATAAATAAAGAATTAACAAGGGATTCTTTATTGGCAAAATAACGATAAATGGTCCCAGCGCCCACTTTTGCTTGGTCAGCTATCATTGGTACTGTGGTTCCATCATAACCACGTTCCGCAAAAAGTTTCATAGCTGCTTCAAAAATATCATCTTGTTTGTTTTTGGACATTTCTCTCACCTCATACCAGGAATGAATATTCATTCTGTTATTATTATAGTTTAAAGTTGTTAAAAGTCAAGTAGTTTGAAGCTATGAACAGAGGTACTGTCAGAAAATGCGGATTTACACAACCAGTACTAAAAAAGCAACCCCTCAGTGATATCAAAATAAGATTTTTTAACCGTACTGAGTGTCATACAAATAAAAAAATTCTATTTCATAGTAATCTCTTTTTGGTGCACGTACTCAATAAATCCATTAACAACTTCCTTATATTTTTGTTCGACTTTTTGTTGATCAATTGTTTGGATTTGGCGTTCTTTCATAATCCACTTACCATCAATCATTACATGTTTGATAGAATCTTCTTTCAAGTAAAGTAATAAATTATGCAGCAATGTAGAATAATGCTCTGTTTCGAGTAATGGTAAAAGAAAATCTTCTTTTTTAATAAATACGAGGTCTGCTTTATAACCTTCTTGAATTTGTCCAACTTCTCGTTCCAGCCCATAAGCCTTTGCACCGTGAGAAATCGCCATTTTAAAAATATTCTCTGCGCTAAACTCTTCTACCGGTTGATTGACCTTTAATAAATAATAAGACATCCTCATCGTTTCCCACATATTTGTTTCCGCGTAATCCGTTCCTAAACAAACATTAATTCCTTTTTGTAACATAGATCCTATGTTTGCTATTCCTGCACCTGTAGCTAAATTGGAAACTGGGCAGTGAACAATTGAGCTTCCGTACTTAGCAATGATTTCAAAATCTGAATTAGATAAATATACGCCATGGAAAAGGACTGTTTTGTTATCTAACAAAGATTTTTGATCATAAAGTTCCACACTTGATTTATTAAATTGATTTTTCACTAAATCATTTCGCCACCTATTTTCCATACAATGTGTCATTTTTATATGATCATCATTTTTCTTTTGCATAAGGAATTGTAAAGTGTCCTCTGTAATATCTTCTTCTTCTAATAAATGTGTTCCGAATAGGACTTGATGATCTGACTCCAAGTAATCATCAATGGCATCATAGACATCAATGATTCCTCTTATGCCGATATCATTCATAGCTTTACTTAATAATTTAGGGTAATCGCCTGGGTCGGAGTCACTGACAAACGTCACGCCACATCTAATCATATCTAGATAACTCTTCTTTGCAGCCCATACAAAATCTTCTTTTGAGACAATATTATCTATATAATCAAAAAATAATTGTTGGATTTTCCCTTGCTTAGAATCGTTACACCAATCCTGTATACCCATATCTTTTACCAGACCTCTTGTAAGTGGCGAATAGCTATGAAAATGTGCATTTATTAATCCTGGTAAAATTAGATAGTTCGTACAATCAATTGTCTCCTCAGAATCTATTGTTGATTCGAAATGAATTGTTCCATCAGTAATATAAAGGTCGCCTTTTTCAAATTTCATTTCATTACTTAAAAAGGTTACATTTTTTAATAACATTATAAATCTCCGTTCTATTTTTATGTATTTATTAAAAATAAAGTTTGATCAAAAATCTCCCTTTAACCCTTAAAAAAACAGCAAATAAAAAATCGTTATTCTGAAAAAGATTGATCATTCCTTATTGAACTAAAGCACCCCTTAGTTCAACAACAAAATTTATTATTATCCTATTACTTCTCCCAAAGCTCAATACGTCTTCCCTCTGGATCTTCAATCCAAATAAACTTTCCAAATTCATTAATCGTCTTTTCCCTAACAAGGGGAACGCCCAGTTTTTCTAGATGTTTGATACTGTCACCCAAATTTTCAACTTGAAAGTTTAACATCACTTGTTGTTCTGTTGGAAAATAGGGGTCACTTTCAGAAAAGAAGGAAAAGATAGTTTCATTGCCTGATTGTGGTGTAATAATGGTACCATTCCAATTTTCAATTTCAATGTTCAGGACTTTACTATACCATTTTTTTATATCCTCTAGATTTTTAGTCCTCCAAAAGATTCCCCCAAAACCCTTTATTATCATAAGAATCTCCTTCCTATCCCATTAGTTATTTATTTAAATTCTAGTTTTGAAAGCGAATTCCTTCTTTCAATAACCTTCCCCGTCAGCCATTCATGAAGCGCAAAGATCAGCGCTTCACCACAGAGAATGAAAATTGGTCCCTATATCGATACTGTTTTAATGGCTGGTGAAGAAGGTCGTTGAATTGTGGTGCCTTGGAGCCATCCGTTAGTCACTCCAACGACCACGGTGTACCACCGACTGTGACACTTCTTTGGAAATTAAAAATTTGGAGCTAAATCTTTTGCTTGTGCAATAGCATTTTCTTTAATTTCTTGTGCTTTATCAGGCATTGCCGCATGTCCTTCAACGAATAAACCTTCAAAAGAAGGAACTCCGAAGAATTGCATAATGATATTTAGATATCGGTGACCCATTTCCATTTCAGCTAATGGCCCTTCGGAAAAAATACTACCGCGAGCTTGAATATGTATGGCCTTCTTATCAGTTAAAAGGCCAACTGGACCTTGTTCAGTGTATTTAAATGTTTTACCAGCAACAGAAACGGAATCAATATATGCTTTCAATACTGGTGGGAATGAAAAATTCCATAAAGGTGTTACAAATATATATTTATCGGCAGCTATAAATTGCTCACATAACTCTGAGAGTCGGCCAACTTTTGCTTTCTCTTCCGACGAAAGTTCTTCAAACCCCTTTCCTGATTGAAGTTTCCCCCAACCACTGAAAACATCTACATCAATTTCAGGAATATTTTCCTTATAAAGGTCAATGTTTACAATTTCGTGGCTAGGATTTACTTCTTTATAAGTTTCAATAAATGCTTTTCCCACAGCCATACTGTAAGATTGAGTGTCATCATGAGGATGAGCTGTAATGTACAATACCTTAGTCATTTTGTATCTTCCTTCCCTTCTATCTTTGAACATTCTAGTTTGTGGTAATAAATTAACATTTATACAATTACCTCGTGATTAATTTAAAGTTTAAGGCTATTAAAATTTTCCAGTCTGTTTAGTGAGTGTATAGTTGGAAATCCTTGTATGACGGGAATCCCACCCGCTATATAATACGACCCATGCTCGGCCGCACACACACCTGTTAGCTTAAGTAAAAACCTTCACAATCTTGCTAACCTGCCACGTGAGCTTAACAATGAAAACAAACTACAATACAAATATCATAGAAGCCATAATTAGCAATATTACTACTCCTGTCTTCCAATTATTTTTTATTTGAAGTAATTCCTTCTTAGCCTTTTCCTTATTTTTAAGCGACCATATAATAATTTCGACCCAATAAATTGCTAAAAATATATAACTTGAAGTATCCAACAATCATTCTTTCTCCATTCTGCCCCGTTAGTGGCATAAGAAAAAGGCTGCCTCAGCAACCTTCCTTATTGAAGTAAAGCATCCGTTAATTGATTAAAAATTAATTCCGACTCAATCAATTAAAATAAACTCTTTACTAAACGAACTATCAT
Organism: Peribacillus sp. SIMBA_075; assembly: GCF_046534585.1. Taxonomy (NCBI): domain Bacteria; kingdom Bacillati; phylum Bacillota; class Bacilli; order Caryophanales; family Bacillaceae; genus Peribacillus; species Peribacillus sp. SIMBA_075. Next base: position 45,631 of record NZ_JAWRYN010000040.1, read on the forward strand.
TCTTGGGATAAGAGTTAAGATGTTAAAAATCAATTCAGATAAGATTGAATCACAGATTTCATTCATTATGCCTTTGAAAAAACCTTTGCCTTTCTTTTTTTCTTTTATCATCATTTGTATCCCCTTTATCTTTCATAATTACTCCAATTATGTTCCAATTCCCTAAACCATTCCTTAATAATTCTGCGCCGTTTATTCAATAAGGAAAGCGATCCCTTATTAAAGAATTGCACCCTACAGATAATTAATGAAGAGCGCTATTGGTCTTTTTTAAAAATCCTTTAATTGTTGTATAAATCGAATATAACAATAACAAACCTCCAAATAGCCATATCCCATATTCTTCACTAGGAAGATATTTATCTAATAAATCATTTGAAAATAGATTTCCCATTATGATTAGGCCTAATGTGAAAAATGTTAAAGACGTTTTTAAAAAATAATTTGTATTAAATTTCTTGTCCTTAAAACAATTAATTAAGCCTATACCCACAGACAATATAATTAAATCAGTGACATTCATACGTCTTAACCTTCTTTTTTATTTTCAGCATAAGCGAAAAAAATTCTATTTCAAATATATAAATATTCCCACCTTGTTGAACTATCCTTCCCCTTTACTGCATAAGAATAATAGCACGGATGCAGGAAGGGGAATTTGAGCAATAAATTTCAAAATATTCCCTTATTTAATTATAATAATTAATAAAGTTTTTTGTAAATAAGGGGGAAAGATTTTTGGTTAATTATATTTGTGAAACATGTGGAATCCAATATGAATGTTCTAAAGAAGTACCCAATCAATGTTTGATTTGCAGGGAAGAAAGACAATATATTAGTCCCAAAGGGCAAACATGGACAACATTAGAACAGATGAAAAGAGATGGAATATTTAAAAATTCTATTAATCTTGACGAAGAGGGGTTATATAGCATAAATACTAGTCCGAGTTTTGGAATCGGACAAACTGCTTATTTAATACAAGATAAGAATTTTAATTTATTATGGGACTGTATTACATACATTGATCAAGATACGATTACCCAAATTGAGGATTTAGGTGGAATCGATGCAATAGCGTTATCTCACCCTCATTATTTCTCTAGTCAAGTGGAATGGGCCGAAGCTTTTGACACCCCGATTTATATTCATGAAGATGAAAGAGACTGGGTAACGAGGCCAAGCGAAAAAATCATTTTCTGGTCTGGAGAATCGATTGAATTACAGGAAGGTGTCATCCTTCAGCGAATTGGCGGACATTTTAAAGGCGGCACCGTTTTAGAATGGAAAAATGGAAACAGCCAGAACGGAATATTACTGACTGGGGATATCATTCGGATCGTTGCTGATCGTCAATGGGTAAGTTTTATGTATAGTTATCCAAACTTCATCCCAATGCCAAGTGTAACAGTCGAAAGAATCGCAAAACGGGTTGCTGAATTTAACTTTGGCCGTTTATATGACGCATTTCACCGAGTAATTAAAGAAGATGCCCATAACCAAGTTCAAAAATCTGCAGCTAGGTATGTTAAAGCACTAAATGGAACATTGTTTACTACATAAATACAAGTACGATAATTAATAATAAATCAAGGATATTTTTCAATTTCGTCTACCGAAATGATTTAACTTTTTTACAAACAGAAATGCTAATATCCGAAATCATAAAACGTTTTTCTCAAACTTTTTTCAAACCAACAAAAGCCACCAAATTGGTGGCTTTCTTATACTACTAACGCCCTGTTAGTTCATTAAGAAAAGCGATTCTGGAATATTGAAAAAAAGAAGCCATCCTTTTTGGACAGCCCCCTTTCCGCTAATTAATAAAATTTCTAGTAGAGCTCGATATCATTATATTTGTCACTTTAGAATATTACCATCTATACTTCAGAGAAGGTATCTCCAAAATGAATCGTGGTTTTCATTCTTTGAAAAAAAACTATGAGAATACTGCAATTTTACGTGCGATAGATTCTGTTAAACGAGATGCTACTTTTGGAACAGCCCATTTAATAATTGGTGTTAACACCGCACCAGATAATCCGCCTGCATGGATTTCCACCGTACAAGTCATTATTGTTTCACCATTAACATCTTCTGCAGTAAAGTGACCGCTTCCTGTAAAATTATCTGATAAACCTTTTAGTTCAAACTTAATATTTGAAGGTTCATTCCATTCGGTAATATCTACCTGCGCTTGTATTGTTTTTTTAATACCTTTCACACTGCCTTCAAATGTCCAAATAGATTGCTTGTCATTTATGATTTCATGTTCTTTATAGGCTGGTACTGTCGTTGCCCATTTTTCGAGATCACTGACATAATCCCAAACTGCTTGTACATCTACTGGAACTACTACAGTATGCGTTCCCGTTGCCATTATGATCCCCACCTTCACTATGTATGAATTGTAACTTTACATTTCTTCAATATAATTATTACATAAAAAGCATAAACTTACATCACTAATTACATAGCTTTCCTTCTTCCAATCCCCCAATTATTTGTATAACCAAATTTTTCCGCCCCTCTACAATCCGGCCCTTTAATGGAATAACAGGACTGACGTTTTAAACGACTTTAATGTCACTTAACAGTATTCCTTATGGAACCATCCTACCACAAGAAAAAGGCTGCCTCAGTTGGGGTAAGCACCCATTATAAACATACATTAGATTTTTCCATAAAAATTACCAGCTATTTATTAGAAGCTATAGAACATTATAAAAGGGTATGATTTATCTACTTTAAGGAGGTTTTCTAACATGACCAAGAACAATCAACAGCAAAAACAAATAGACACTCAACTACCTGATGCAAACTTTACTGATACTGAATTAGGACAAGAACTTGCAAATATTCATCAAGAAGTTTCTCAATTAATTCAAACCGTGTCTCAATTTCGAGATTCTCCACAAGGTGCCCAAGCAAATCAAGCTTCAAACTCATCAAAAAACCAGATGGAATCATCTAGTTCTCAAGCTCAAAAACAAATGCAGAAAACAGATCAACAAAGCCAACAAGAAGAAACTCCAAAAGAAAAACACAATATAAGAGATTATGATAGAGCATGGGAAGATGACCGTCTTTAATAGAGGGCATCTTCCTTTAATTCATTGACTCAAGTCCTTCATTTCTTCTTTCACTAACTTTTCCCGTTTTTGCTTAAGAAAAGGAGCTTCTCATCAGCTCCTTGTAATATATAGTAAAGCACCCGTTAGTTGAACAAAGAGCAATCACCTTATTCAGCCATAGGTCTCGTGCCATTCATTTTTAAAGTCTATTTATCAATAAAGTCTATGTTATTGTCTAGACACCATTTAATCGCAATTTGTTTATATCGTTCGTCACGATAAGAATACCATTGGTCCTCCATTTCAAAGTCAATGATTTTGTCCTTAAATCTTCTAAAAGCACCCTTCCCCTTAATTGAACTTAATAATTTATCTTGTTTTCTTTCATCACTAACAGTAAAACAAAAATCTTCTATGATCTCATATTCATTTATTTCATATTTTGTTGGGAGTTCCTTGTAATTCCCAAAGTTTTCAAATACATCATTAGCAACTTTTCTATCTTCTTGTTCCCACTCAGGTAAATGCCCGAATTCTTCTTCATCTTCAGCTGCTCTCAAGTCATCCAAAGTTACTGAAATGATTTCACCAGTTTTTACATTTAAAAATGTCCGAGACTCATCAAACTGCATTTCCAATTCTTCAATAATGGCCTGAATCTTTACTGGATTTTTCAATTAGTGATCACCCTTCAATTTTTTACTAATGCACCTGTTAGCATTCCTGTAGCTCGTTAAATATCAGGTTTAATAGAGCCCCTCAGTAAGATACGAGTATAGAGACCAATCTAACTCAAAGCCTTAATGAGGAAGCCCTACTATGAATTTTAAAATGTAAAACAAACAAAATCAACTAATTGAGAGAATTACGAATCAACATCCAGTTGTTGGCGGACATACTAGAAAAACTACACGTTATTGTGAAGGAGGAATAGCTAAAATATGGCCCAATTGTTGAATAAAGATCAAACAGCACTCTTCAACTATCCTGCCCGATAGTTCCATAATCGAGTAGGAGGAGGCGCCTAGCCTCCGACCTCTCACACCACCGTACGTACCGTTCGGTATACGGCGGTTCAGT
>NZ_JAWRYN010000260.1:0-340 GCF_046534585.1 Peribacillus sp. SIMBA_075
TGAAGCGAAGTCAATCGATACAGAAGACGCGCATCAGGCATTTTCATATGATCATGTTAATCGATTATTGTCGTGATTCATAAGAAGTGTTGCATTGCAAAAGTTCTTTCAAGAAAGCGCGAAATAGTAAAAAGGCTGTCCAAAGGAAACAGGAGAAAAAAGCGAAGGTCTTTGGGATACTTGCTGAGACGGAGTGAAAAAAACGAAACACGCCCTTAAGCGTCCACCTTTGAGATGCCTCAGCGAATCCACGACTTTGGACGCGGTTTCGCTTTTTTCACGGAGCTGAGCAGTAACGCCCCCAGCAAGTATCCCAAGAATCCGGAGCATTTTCTCCGTT
>NZ_JAWRYN010000261.1:0-339 GCF_046534585.1 Peribacillus sp. SIMBA_075
AAATGAACAAGAGATGGAAAATACTTAGAAACAATATACTTCATAAAAGGAGATTAATTCTTTTAAAAAAACTTAGCAGTTTCAGAACAAATAAAAATGCTACAACCTTCAAGTCTTCAAATGTTAAGCAAGTTACTAGAAGTTACTATTTGATTTTGACATACCAAGGTTTTGGGATTTGTACAACTACACTAGGCGTACTAGCTGATGATATGTTATCAACAAGAAAGATTTGCAGCTATATTAACGCCTTTGTCATTAGAAATTATTGGAAGAAGGTCCTTAAATATGAACAAATCTTTATCGATCACCATGAATCAGGCAAAAGAAATGTTTGCT
>NZ_JAWRYN010000262.1:0-339 GCF_046534585.1 Peribacillus sp. SIMBA_075
CCGCTGATTGTCATGCTGTTTACTGCTTATAGCTATGCGCAACTAGTGAAATCGTTCCCAAACGCGGGAGCAGCGTACACGTTTACCCAGCGGTCAATAAGCCCGCATGTCGGCTTCATCGTAGGCTGGACGATTATCATCGACTATTTGTTTAGTCCGATGATCAGTTCGCTCCTCATCGGGATATCATTGAGTGCCTTTTTTCCGTCAGTTCCTATGTTTGTATGGATTACTTCCTTTGTTCTGGTCATCACAACGGTCAACATTTTGGGTATAAAATTGGCGGCGAAGTTTAATACGTATATGCTTTCCCTGCAGATTTTGGTTTTTATTCTCTTT
>NZ_JAWRYN010000263.1:0-338 GCF_046534585.1 Peribacillus sp. SIMBA_075
CTGGCCGGATAAGCCTCAGTAACAAAAAGCCCGCTGTATAGCGGGCTTGTTTTTTATGCTGGCCTTTCAGGCCACTCAATAGTCAATGCTTGTGAAGTATCAATTCGGCTCAGCATCACACGATATTGCCGCCAGCTGTCATATCTGGCCGCTTCTTCCTCAGTGGCAATATTGAGCGAAACAGCATCTTGCAGTGGGGCTATGATCGCATCCGCATCCGCGCGCAATTGTGCTTTTCTGGCGTCCGCTATCGCAGTTATTTCCTCTGCTGTAGGCGCCGGTATATTTAGCCATGAAGGTTTACCCGACTCATCTGCACCGAGCATAAAGCCATCTGG
>NZ_JAWRYN010000264.1:0-338 GCF_046534585.1 Peribacillus sp. SIMBA_075
CTACCTAACGACCGTTATTCGTTAGACTATGAGGGAAAGTCACTCGGTATTTTTCTATTCACAAGGGATACGTATGCCTGAGTAGAGCACTTTCTCTCATAGTAAAAGAGAAACTGTTCTATTTCAGGCTTTTTTTATTTGAATCGGGGGGATTCTAATATGAAATCACTAGTTGGAGTCATAATGGGAAGCACGTCAGACTGGGAAACAATGAAATATGCTTGTGACATTTTAGATGAATTAAATATACCGTATGAGAAAAAAGTTGTATCCGCTCATCGGACTCCGGATTATATGTTTGAATATGCAGAAACAGCTCGTGAACGTGGAATAAAAGT
>NZ_JAWRYN010000265.1:0-338 GCF_046534585.1 Peribacillus sp. SIMBA_075
AACAATATATGAAACGAAGATACCGAGAAAATAGCCCAAATGAATCACTTGAAAAACCAGCCTTCTTTCAACTCATTGGTGATGTGAAAGGAAAGAAAATCCTCGATTTAGGCTGCGGTGACGCCAAGTTTGGCGAGGAATTATTAGAGAATGGCTGCCACTCTTACACTGGTATTGAAGGCTCCGAACTTATGTATGAAAAAGCTAAAAAACAACTAGAAAATAAAAATGGCACCGTTCATTTTTTAAACCTCAAAGACTACACATACCCTCCTTCTACTTTTGATTTAGTAACATCTAGACTCGCCTTACATTATATTGAACACCTTGATATCATT
>NZ_JAWRYN010000266.1:0-337 GCF_046534585.1 Peribacillus sp. SIMBA_075
CCAGCTTCTTTTAATGCCTTTGCTTGTTTCGTTAAATGAATAGCATTTGTCGTTAATCCTATATCTACTAATCCATCAATTTTCACAAGACGTGCAATAAGTTTTGTTAAATCTTTACGAAGCAGTGGTTCGCCACCAGTAATTCTAATTTTTCGTACACCGATGCTAACAAACACTTTTGCCAAACGCTCAATTTCATCAAACGTTAGTAAAAACTCATCTTTCAAAAAAGCATAATCAGGCCCAAATACTTCCGCTGGCATACAATATGTACATCTAAAATTGCAACGATCAATGACAGATATGCGTAAATCTTGAAGTGGGCGTCCAAAAAAGT
>NZ_JAWRYN010000041.1:0-45583 GCF_046534585.1 Peribacillus sp. SIMBA_075
TATAAAATGCTGAAGGTAAAAGAAAAGGATTCAGATCAAAGTAAAGAAACGGAAGACCCATTCGCCAGCATCATCACCAATAATGAAAAAATGAAATATGTACTGAAGTTTGCCAAGAAGGTAGCGGCTGCAAACTCTACTATATTAATTCTTGGTGAGTCCGGAACAGGCAAAAGCGTTTTGGCCCAATATGTCCACGAAAACAGCAGCAGAAAGAACGGTCCCTTTTTAACAATCAATTGTGCAGCTATTCCTGCTGAATTAATGGAGTCCGAGCTTTTTGGCTATACACCAGGAGCTTTTACAAATGCAAACCGTTCCGGAAAAAAAGGGCTGCTGGAAAGTGTTAATGGAGGTACAGTGTTTCTTGATGAAATCGGGGACATGCCTTTGCCTCTTCAGGCCAAAATGCTTCAAGTCATTCAGGAGAAAAAATTCATTCCTATTGGTGGAAATAAAGAAAAGAAGGTGGATATCCGTATTATTGCCGCGACCAATAAAGACTTGAACGAAATGGTGAAAAATAAAACGTTTCGGGAAGATTTATATTATAGGCTGAACGTAGTGGATATCAAAATGCTTCCCCTTCGAGAAAGAAAGGAAGATATCAGCCCGCTCACTTATTATTTCTTATATAAATTTAATCGAAACTATGAAATGAATAAATTAATTTCGGAAGATTGTCTCAAATGGCTGACCCATTATTCCTGGCCCGGAAACGTAAGGCAATTAGAAAACCTCATTGAAAGGCTTGTCATTACAAGCGATGATGTCATCGGTATCGATGACCTACCCGAAGGAATTTATAACCATAGCCAGCTGAATATTGGAAAAAATGCCCCTACTTCCCTCAATGAGGCAATAGAATTGGCAAAAAAGGAGATGGTTCTTACATCTTACAAACTGAATCGAAGCTCTAGGCGTGTCGCCAAGGATTTACAAATCAGCCAAACACATGCAGCCAAATTGATCAGAGAGTATTGTCAGGACTTGAAGGAGGATTGAACATCCAGGCGGATGTTGCGAAGCTTAGCTTGTTGTCTGGGGTAATGAAATATAAGCCGTTTTTGTACGGATACGATTCAAAAGCACTCGGCTTCCTTAACGAGGAGATTTAATTTCTAAAACATTTTTATTTATTGGATTTAGTTTCGATGATCCAAATTAAAGACGTCGCAGAAAAATGGGGTTTATCTCGAACAACGATTTATCGGTATTTAGAAAAACAGTAAAATGAAGAAATCTGGTTCTGGTGCAAAAAACAATAGAGACATAGAACCTACATGGCTTGTTTAATGCCAGATTATGATGCAATTCCAAACAACTTCACCCGTTGGTGAAGTTGTCCTTTTTTCATCATATGCATCGCTTCAATGCCACTCAATATAGAAGTGGCTGTTTCATACGACTTGAATCCCAACATAGAACGCACACGTTTCTTAATGAAACGATGATCTTGTTCCACTATATTGTTAAGGTACCGTATTCGTCTGATTTTAACGCCTTCAGGCATCATCTTTTCCTCTTTTAACTGCTCAATGGCTAAAGGATACGCTGGATTTTTATCAACCGTAACGACACGTGGTGTTGTAGAATGACAATCAGCCAAGGCTTTTTTGAAAAAGCACTTGGCTGCTTTGGTATCTCTTGATTTACTTAAATAAAAGTCAATTGTATTTCCTTCAGAATCCACAGCACGATATAGATACATCCATTGGCCTTTGACTTTGATATACGTTTCATCGACTCTCCAGGAGTCATTTGTTGGCTTAAGATGACGCCGTACTCTTTCATCTAATTCAGGCCCGTATTGATGAACCCAACGCATAATGGTTGTGTGAGCTATGGATAAGCCGCGTTCCTCCATCATTTCCACCAAATCACGAAAACTAAGGCTGTACCGTAGGTACCATCTAACCGTTAACAAAATAATATCAGGCTGATAATGCTTCCATTTGAACAAATTTTGTTTTTCCATATCGAACACACACCTTTTTTAGAGTAATAGTATCAGTATGTCCAAGATTTAGAGATTCATTGCAATTATTTTGAAGTTTTTGCACAAGAACCGGTATTTCTTTTCGGTATGCAATTGTATATCAGTTTCGAATTTAGAGAAATAAAAAAAGAAAGATAAATTCTCGTTCCAAACCAAAAGGCAGGAAAAGAATTTATCTTTAAAAGGTTTTTGGGGATGGAAATAAACGATAGGGTTTACAGGTAAAACTTATTGGTTAAAACGTCCTCGCTGACGAAGTAATTCACGGTTCAAGTTTGGATCCTTTTCAAATGCAGCACGTCCGTGAAGCCAAAAATTATTATTGACGACAACCAAATCACCAACAGGAAGTTCTAGTTCAATTACACTTTCATCAGCTTCCAATGAATTAGAGAAATCACGTAGGTATTTTGCCTGTTCAATGGATTCAGGATAAACAAATTGATCGATAAAACAAACACCGGGCTTGTTATTATGATTGAAGAAAGTTAAACGTTCAATCTCTTGATCAATATTTTTACTTTTTGGAGCCTTATACGTAAATTTTTGATTTGATAATGGATGTTTGATGTACTTATCAAGTTCCTTCCAATCATCAAGGTGTAATAAACGTGATTCGCCTCCGCGGGCATTTTTTTCGATCGTTTTCATCATAAGCAACCAGTCTGTCGGCTCATCTACAAACGTACCGTCTGTATGAAGTGTAAATAAACGATACGCCTGACGTAGATATGAATCGCTGCTATCTGTATCTTGTACACTAAAACGTGCATAGTATTTTCCAGACATTGCATCATGATTTGGAGTTCCAAGTAAGTAAGAAATCGCTGTTGCGAAAATAACATATTCATCAGTATTTTCAGTGACGCCTTCTAAACCAAGAGTAAATCCGCCGGACTCTCGATCATGAACGATACTACGAAGTACTTCGCCAAACTCTTCTCCTACTTGATCCAATAGGTAAGAAGCGACAATGTGACGTGCGTATGGTGTATATTCCAAATGTTGTACTGATTGATTATCCTTTAATACTACTTCCAAAAAACTTTCAATTGCCTCTTTTGAGATTTCAATATGATACAAACGATCTGTTTGCGAGTGAACTTTAACCTCATATTTTTCAGTTTTCTTTTCAAACTTAGCTTTCCTTTTTTCTGCAATACTCATGAATAATTCCTCCTGTTATTTGTAGAATAGGTTAATGAGTTAACGGGAAATATAAAAAGCCAGTCGCACAAGTTCCCTATTAAAATAGGATTCTACTTGTACAACTGGCTTATATTCACTTCACTGCTCTATACAAATAGAGTCACAGCGAATATGCAGTTTATGTATTATTTATGTTTCCTGTTTCCAATTATTATAATCTATTCACGATTTTGAAAAGGTATTTTACAAAAGGTGATAATGTCATAACAATGGCTTAATTCAATTAAAACACTTTCGCCTTCTAATGTCAATTCTTTTTACTTATTATTCAGATAAATTAAATTATAACTCTAGTTTGGTTGTTTTGGTTTTTCCTCGGACTTAATTTGCTGAAAATGGAGGTCTAAGTCTTTTAATGCAGCGATCAAGGCATTTGTTGCCTTTCCCCTATAATATGATTGAATAGATTCTATCGCATTATCAACACCATCATTTAAACTAGTCCCTTTTAACACTCGTCCAATAAATTCACGTCCATGTTCTGTTGCCAATGTACAAGAAGCTTCTAGTATAACCCCATATTTTGCATCGACTTCTGCAGTAATGGTTAACGTTTCAAAGACACTTTTTGCTGCCATTCCCTGGGGTAAACGTGCGTGACCTGCAATAAATATAGTTTTACCATTAAACATGAGGCTTCTTCCTCTCTACAAATGATTTATTTATTTTGTTAATGTAGCTTCCAATAAGTGCGATTGTTCTGGGATACGGTTAATAACCTCTTTTCCAATTTCAATGGAAGCTGTAGCTGCAGGAGACGGAGCGTTACATACATGAATAGTACGTTTCCCCATAATAATATGAAAGTCATCTACCATATTCCCATCGTCCTGTAGGGCCTGCGCTCGAACGCCAGCTGGTGCCGGAATTAAATCATCTTCCTGAATTTCAGGAATTAACTCCTGAAGGCTTTTCGTAAATTGCTTTTTGCTAAAAGAACGGACATATTCATCCATCCCTTCTTTCATAAATTTACTCGCAAGTTTCCAGAAACCTTTGTAACTTAAAACTTCTGTTAAATCTTTTGCATTGAAGTCCGTTTTTTTATATCCTTCACGTTTAAAACTTAGCACAGCATTCGGACCAGCATCTACTTCTCCACTAATCATCCGTGTAAAATGGACCCCTAAAAACGGAAATTTTGGATTTGGAACAGGATAAATTAAATGGTTAACGAGATAGCGTTTTTCTGGTATTAATTTAAAATACTCGCCACGGAATGGTACAATTTTCATATCAGTTTTGTACCCCGCTGCTGCTGCAATACGATCACTGTACAACCCAGCACAATTAATAACCATTCGTGCTTTTAGGGTACCGGTGTTCGTCTCGATTGTTACACTATCTGTTTCCTCGTTAATTTTTTCTACTTTTGTATTTAGCTGAATCTCCCCGCCATACTCTTTGATAATATCGGCCATTTTTTCGCTGACCTGACGATAATTTACAATACCCGCTTGCGGGACTCGAATCGCACCAAGTCCGTTTACATGTGGTTCGATTTCTTTTAACTCTTCCACACCGATTCTTTGTATAGCTAGCTCATTTTGCATACCGCGTGAATATAAATCATCAAGAAGAGGCAACTCTTCTGGCTTTGTTGCAACAATGACCTTCCCGCAAATATCATGTTCTATACCATGCATCCTGCAGAATTCCGTCATTGATTTGCTTCCTTGACGGGCAAACCGTGCCTTGAAACTACCTGGTTTATAATAAATTCCTGAATGGATGACGCCGCTGTTATGCCCCGTTTGATGGTCTGCAACAACAGCCTCTTTTTCAATGACTACCACTTTAGCATTAGGAAAACGCTGATAAAGGGCCATTCCAGTCGATAATCCTACAATCCCCCCACCAACAATTGCGAAATCATACACAATTAACACTCCTTTTATTGATGATTTTTAGTATTCAGCAACTCCATATACGTAATTAAATTATTTTTAGTCCGTAAGATGTGAAATTCTACTGCTGCCCTTAGTTCTGCAGGATCTCCTCTTAGTGCCGCTTCATATATCATCCGGTGTTCCCGTTGCGTTTCTGGGTAATAATCAATCAGCAAATTCGGCGCAATGGGTGAGATACCCAGTGTTTCTACCATTTTTTGAACCCTTGGCCATGGGCACCCTTTTCGGAGGGTTTCATGAAAAGCCGCATTTAAAAGGATATAATGCTCATTGGTTTCATCAGATAACTGAATTCCTTCCATTTCAATCAAAATACCCTCTAATTTTTCTTTATCCTCCTTTGTTAAATAAGGAAGCGACTTTTCCACAGCAAGGCCTTCAAGCAGAGACCTAGTATGATAAATTTCTTCAATATCATCCCGGGTAATCGGTGTGACGATAGCTCCTTTATGAGGAACCATTTCCACCAAACCTTCCATTTGAAGCTGTGTAAGGGCTTCTCGAATGGGCATTCTGCTTACTTCTAGGCGATCGGCCCATTCCTCTTGGATGAGTCTCTCCCCCTTTCTCAACGTCCCATTCAAAATCGCTTTCCTAAGACTTTTCGTTACATTTTTAACGATTGTAGATTTATCTCTTTTAGAATTTGCATTATCCAATTCAGCGTCCACCTTTCAATATTGGATACAATTTAAACTATATCAACTATATTATTCGATTACAATGCTGAAAATTAAATATTTTGTATCCAATTTAAAAAACACTGGATACAATACATAAGGGAAACATCTACTTCATTTTGGACCACCCGTTTATATTTAACTATTTAAATAACTAACTAAATAATTTCATCACGTTGAGATAAGTCGAATTTTCATAGGGAAATGTAATTAACAAATGAAATATATTGAAATAAGCGCAAAACGCTTGGATGATTTTATGATTCCAAGCGTTTTTTTGCTAATGAATTTATTAATTTATCTACGAAATTAAGGAACTCAAGATAATGGACAAAGAAAATTAGGCATCTTTCAAATAATTGCTACTGTGCTAAGTTGTTCTCCTTATCAAAGAGTGAAGTATAGAGTTATAACATACCAATACTTACAGTCTATAACCGGTAGCATCAGGAAAATGTAGATCTACAACAATAAGCATTTGGTACAAGTCTTATGAGATATAATGAAGTCTAATTGAATGTGATTTGATTATGCCTCATTAAACTTTACTCTAGTGAGATTGTGAAGATTCTAATTAAACTAACAAGTACAATAGTTCTTTAAAGAGCTGTGACGATGAACTGCACCCCAATTGTAAGACACCCTCTAACCAATTGGAGATGTAGTTTTTTTATGACAAAGTATAGCAAAGAATATATCAATCTTCTTGCACTTTTTCTATTACTTAACGGCATTATGATTGATTTATACCTTATAATAGAATTAGTCATATAATTATAGTAAGAGGTGAATTGTAATATGGGAAATATACAAAATACTTTTGGATTAAACAATTTCAAAACGATGAAAGAAACATCAAAAGCTGTTGAATTTAAAAATATTATAAACAATGAAGTAATTTATTTACTTCCAAATAAAGAGATTACTATTGTTTTAAATCCAAAAACAGTTGAAGAAAATAAAGAATTAGAAGAAAAATCTACGGGGTTTAATCATAATACAGCTTTCCTAGAATTCCCCAAGAGAGAACACACAGGTAATGGACCAATTTGCTTTGGGTATGCTTATAAATTCCAATCAGATGATGAATTAGATGGTTTTTTACGTGAGTTAAAGCATGTAAAGGTTGATATGTGATTGAATTTTTAATCATTTTAGATGAAGCTACTTAGCATGATTCTTCGCCAAGAAGTTGTAGGCTTACTGAATGAATACTTTTCTAAGTAGGCTAATTGCTTGAAACTAGGGAAGCGAAGAGGCGCTGATCGCTTCCCATTATCCACGGACGAAACTGATGTATTAATTGCTGCATTAAGTTAAGCGAGTCCTTCGCCTTTATCCTCTTCAAGCATCCATTCAACCAATTCGTCCCACTCGATTAATAAGTACGTCATTGATATTCCCTAGCTTCATAGCTGGAGCCGTGAAGTAGTTATTAGTAATAACCCAACATTCATCAGCACCATAATAGCTCTTTGCCGAAACAATTTCTTGGATGGCTTTTAGGCCTACCTTATTCTTATACCGTTTAGCTTGAACCACTATAGTCTTACCACTGGTTTATTAAAACTGAATTAATACTCGGCGACGGTATTATTTTCTGACTCCTCTACTACACGCTTATATTGAAAATGTCGCTGTTTTTTTCTAACTTGGTGCTTGTTATCGTCGAGATAATTTTTGTTCCGTCATTTCCACAATGGCGTATTTTACCCTTCTCTACCAATTCCACTTCTTGTACTCTCCCATATTATTTCTTATTTTTACACTGAATATGGGATTGTCTTTAAAAGTACCTTGAGCTTGACGTAATTAATAATAGTACTTAAACGTGTAAAGTAGATATAATATACCAATAAACTTAATAAAAAACCTATTATCGATATTCCTATTCCTATTTGTCTATTTTGCAAAAAAATAGCAACTGCTTAATCAACGCAGTTGCTTTTTATCTTGTTTCCGTAATAGAAAAAATTAATTAATATGAAAGATTCCATTTCTATCATTTGCAAAGGAATCCCGCAATGTTGTTTTTAATATTTTCCCCGTTGGGTTGCGTGGGAGTTCATGGACAAAGTCTACCGATTTTGGTTTCTTATAGCCGGCTAATTTTCCTTCGCAGTAACTAATGATATCTTCTGCTTTGAGATTAGCCCCTTCTCTTTGTACAACAATGGCTTTAACCGATTCCCCCCACATGGCATCCGGTACACCGATCACCGCAACATCGAGAATCCCGGAATGTGAATAAAGGACTTCCTCAATTTCACGCGGATAAATATTAACACCGCCGCTGATCAGCATGTCTTTTTTTCGGTCTACAATATAGTAAAATCCCTCCTCATCCTGCAGCGCCATATCTCCCACTGTAAAAAAACCATGATAAAACGAAGCGGCGCCAGCATCCGGATTGTTATAATAGCCGTCTAAGTTGTACGGTGATTTAAAATACAACTCCCCTACTTCACCGTTCGAAACCGGGTTCTTCTCGTCATCCAAAATTACACATTCCACAAGCGGGAAAGGGTGTCCCACTGAACGTTCCTTCCGGCGAATGTCACCCGGTTTAATGTTCAGTGTAATCGCACTTTCATTCGAACCGTAAAATTCGTTCAAATCGGCATTTTTGAAAAATTCCAGAATATCCACTTTTGTTTGTGTCGGTAGCGGCGAGCCTGCTGATATCAACACGCGCATAGAGGTGATGTCATGCTTTGTTTTTGTGTCTTCCCTCGTGTTGATCAAGAAATTGTACATCGTTGGTGCAAGGAACGTGTTTGTGATCTTGTATCGCTCAATGTCTTCAAGCACTTGTTCTGCATTAAATGATTCATGAATGACAAGGGTGCCGCCCACGAGCAGCTGCATGACAAGAAAAATCCATGGGGCTGCATGATAAACGGGCCCGGCAACAAGGTGGATATCTGATTCGTCGATCTTGTATTCATAAGCTGCGGCCATTCCTGTCAGTATTCGGGATCGATGGGAAATGACCACTCCTTTTGGCTTTCCGGTCGTACCGGAAGTGTAGCCCAGATAGAAAGTATCTTTCTCATTAACCTCTATGTTCGGTTCCGAATCACAGCCTGAAGCAAGAAAATCGACATACCCTTTTATATTTTCATTGGACGCACCACCCACAACCAGTACGGTGTCTAATTGAGAGTTTTTTGGAAGCAACGCTTGGGCAATCCCTTCATATTCTTTTGAAATAATGAATCCCCGGCTTTCAGAGTTTCTTAGTATATATTCTACTTCAGGTCCAACCAGGCGATAGTTTATCGGTACAATGATGACTCCGATTTTGGACAGCCCGGCCATGATCTCGACATAAGCAGCATGATTCTTTAACATGACAGCTACTTTATCGCCTTTTTGAAAGCCACGTTCCAAGAAAGCGTTTCCAATTTTGTTCGCGCGAATGTTTAAATCTTCATATGTCTTGATTGTATCTTGAAAAATAACAGCCGGCTTATTTTTGTACTTACTTGCATTTTGCTTTATAATTGTTCCGAATGTCAGCATACTCTCCATCAGTCCTCACTCAAATAAATATAATTTTAAGAAAATTATATCATTTTAAAACAATCTGTTAAAAAATTATTTTTTTGGTAAAAATTAATTTTACCTCTTATATATTATCGAGCTTCTTATGCCAACCATTAGTAATGACTGAGACCTCTGCTTTAATTTTAAAAAGCAAAAGCCTAATTAATAGGCTTTTTAACTGGATACTTGTCTCTACTTCTTCTTTTGAATATCACTTTCCAATTATTTCAAAATATTTTTTAACTGCTCTACTTTTCTTTGAGTTGTTTTTGTTCCTTATAAATTTTTTTCAACGATGTTGTACAATTTCATTTGCAAAGCCTATCTGTTGGTTTGGGTGTATTTCTATGATAGTTCTAGAAAATTTAATGATTTTATTATATCAAACGAAATCTTTTATTTATTTCTTTGGTTAATAACGATATAAAACGGGGGTCAATTTCTAATTTTTTTGCTTTAAGATAGGTATTAATTAATAATTCATCGCTTAACTTTTGAAGCAATATTATTCCCCCTTTCAACACCTTTTTAGAACTCTCAATTCTTTCCTTGCCACGCACCTTAACATCAAAATCAAGATAATTCGTTTTTAAGTAATCTTCTACTCAATTACGTCGTTGTTTATGTGGTTTAGTACTCTGTTTTCTTGTAACCTTATAAAAATCTATAAGCACCTTCTTAATTTTCTTAAAGGTAATATCCTGTGACTTTTTTAAATAATTTCTACACCAGAACCAACTAAGTCGCCGACTACTTTTACTTTAATTAGTAATGCATTTCCAGGTAAATACGAAAGTGGTATATCTTCTACAGAAATTACCGATATAGTGGCATTATTTGCTCCCGCCTTTATTGCCTCCTCAGTAGCTAACTTTTTAGCATGATAGATAGCATCATCACGAGAAATTCCTTCTAAACTATAAACCTTTTCAACTTCACCACTAATTTGACCAAGTGCTGCTCCAATTGCATTTGCCGCCTCAAAATGTTTTGGCCTAACGACCTCTGAAACCCCTTTCAAAGAATTCGAAACAATAATGCTCCCACCACCTGACAAAATAAGTGGTACTTCTTTTGAGCTCGTTTTCATTTGATCAATTGCATCCTCTAACATATCTGTCATTTTTTTATATACATTATTACAAAGCTCTATTGATAACTGGTCAACCTGCATTGCTTTATCCTCAAAAGCATGTCCTAAACGAGTCACAACATCTGAAGTAGTTAATACATCTCCACCAAAAAGAAGTGCTTTTCTGGTAATCTCATAGCCTACACTCTCCGGCCCAATCGTAAAATTTTCGTCTAATCCAAAAATGCGAGTTCCACCGCCCAGCCCAATTGATAAAATATCAGGCATCCTAAAATTAGTATTCACACCACCAATTGTTACAGCTAAAGAAGACTGTCTTGGAAATCCTCTTGTTAATACACCAAGGTCACTTGTTGTTCCTCCAACATCAAGTACAATGGCATCCTTTAATCCTGATAAATGGGCTGAACCCCGAATAGAGTTTGTTGGCCCGCACCCCATGGTCAGAATCGGATAACGAAGGGCATAAGCTGCATTCATTAATGTCCCCTCATTTTGACTGAAAAACATTTCCGCTTTAATATCGAGATTACTTAATGCCTTAGAAAATCCATTAATAACAGTTTGACCTGTTGTCATTAAGGCTGCATTTAAAATAGTGGCATTTTCACGTTCTAGTAAACCGATACTACCAATTTCATTAGAAAGAGAAATAGGAATATTTCCAAGCTCTTCCTTTACCCAGATTGCAACATTTTCTTCTTGTTCTTTATTTACAGGCGCAAACACACCCGAAATAGCAATACTTTCTACACTCCCCTTTATTTCTTTACAAAATTTCAACACTTCTTCTCTATTTATCTCAGAAATCAATCGTCCATCGAATTCATAGCCACCAGAAACAATAGTAGAAGCTCCTTCAATTTCTTCTCTTAAATCTTGTGGCCAATCTGTAAACGGAGGGATAGCTGTTGTAGCAGGCTTCCCAATTCGAATAACACCTACTTTATTTAGACGTTTACGCTCAACAATAGCATTCGTACAATGCGTTGTTCCAAGCATGGCATATCCAATATCACTAGACTCTATTCTGCTTTCTTGTACCACTTTTGCGATGGCTTCAAAGATCCCACTTTCTACATCTTTTGTAGTTGGTACTTTAACCGTATGAATAACCTGTAAACGTTCGTCTAATAAAGCAGCATCTGTATTAGTTCCTCCAACATCTACTCCTAAGCGATACATTATCTTCTCTCCTTCTGTAGAACTTCTACTGGTTGATAGTCAAAATCGTACCCAAAATAACGAGGTCCTGCTGTTTCAATTCCCTTTGGCGTTCTCCATTTATCATGGCAAGGAAATGCAACGACTACAACACGTGTACCATATTTCATTCTTTCTGTTGTAATAGGAAAACCCGTTTCAGCATCTAAAACAGCAATCAAATCTGGTGTAGAACATAATAAATGCTCGCCTTCTTTCGCTACTAAATGCTCGTTTTGAAAATAGATGGAAAATGTTTTCCCTTGGTCATTGCGACTACCTTCCAACTTTGCACTACCTCTTGTAAAGCCTCCACTAAGCCTCCGTTCAATGTCTGCAATTTTGCCTTCAAATAAACAATATCCATTTAATTCCTTTAACATTTTATTGATTCCTATTTGTTCTTTCACTTGATTATCTAACAAATATTCACCTATTCGTTCAACCAAAGAAAGTGTATCAGGAATAACCGACGTCTTGACATTCCTTCCAAACAGACTATATTCACAAACGGATGAGCTTCCTCCCATTTCAATCGTGAGAGCACGTGCTAATCGTTCTGTCCACACTCCATCTTGTGGATACAACACGACCGTGTTTCCTTTCTCATCAGCCATTGTAACAGGTGATGGGTCAAAACCATCCAAATAGAAGGTTACCATTTGTGCTTCTGGAAACGCACGCCCCATCGCATCCGCATCTAACATTGGCAAACCTTTTTTAGCAGCAGCGATAATTGGAAATAAAGAGTTGATCCCCCCTACTTCAATTGGCATTACCACATCGACTTTTCTCCCCAGCACTCTTTCTAACATTTCCAATGGTGCTGTCATTTCATTTTCTGACGGTATTTTTTCAATTGCGACAGTTGGGGCACCCATCCCAGATACAGTTACTACCAACTGGTCATCCTCCAATTCATCTAATGAAATTAACTTCACGGGTCCATATTTTCTAATGGCTTCTTTCGCCATCAATTTCCCAATATAAGGATCTCCACCGCCGCCTGTTCCTAAAACGGCCGCGCCTAATGCGATTTTTTCAACTGTCTGTTCATCTATATATCTCATTGTCCAAACTCCTCATTTTCTTTTTTGTCGATCGTTACTTGTTGAAACGAATCCTTTTGTTTCAATAGTTTTCCTAATACCGTTTGTACAATAAATCCACTTAAAACGCCATCAAGGGCAGAGACGCTTGTAAGGGAAAATAAAGCTAATCCTGACGGCTGTGCAGTTGTCAAATAAGTAATCAGCATTCCAGCAACCCAGGCAATGATCGAACGAGTTACGGCTGCCTTTGCCTCTAAATGTAGGTCATAGCGTTGGAACTCTGTTTTGACAAAAAAGTATTCAGCTACATAAATACCACCAATCGGTGCAATTATAATCGCCAAAATATTTAAAAATGAAAGAAATTGATCATAAATACCGAGAACTGCCAGGATTGTTGCAATGATTCCTAAAATAATCGTTAACCATTCTTTCGGAATTTTCGTGAAAACTATCGAAAAACCTAGCGAAGAAGAGTATAAATTCGACGTATTCGTCGTCCATTGTGCGAGCGTTAATACGAGTATTCCTGGAATCGCCAGTCCAAGCGTGATAAAAATTTTCATCATATCATCAGTTCCCATTGCCTTTGACATTAAAATAGCTAGGATAATCATGAAGCTGTTTCCAATAAAAATTCCGAAAAATGTAGCAATGATTGCATCCTTTTTACTTTTTGCCCAACGTGAAATATCCGGCTGCACCGTTGCTCCTACTATGAAAATACTAATAACAAGCGAGATCGCACTGCCAAACGTAAATCCTCCTGCTTTAGGAATACTTACGGGCATTGAATAATTTTTCAGCGTTAAAAATAAGGTGAACAGCATTAATCCTAATAATAGCGGCACAGACCATACGCTTAATTTCTCAATAGCCCGGTACCCAAAAATAGCGGTCGTCATCATCAGTAGACCGCCAATTAAAGAAAGGACTTTAACGTTGATGGATACGTGAAAAGCGTCTTGTAAAACTGTGTGCGCATTGGTAGCAAAAAAACCCACTTGTACCCCAAACCAACCAAGTAAAGATATTCCGAGGACAATAGAAAACACTTGAGCACCGTATTTTCCAAATACATACTTTGTAATCATTGCTGTAGAAAGATTAGTGGAAGATCCAACAATTGCACAAATCGTACATAAAATGGATAGAAGGAGCGAACCGACACAAACCGATAGAATCGCTTGTTTTATCGGCATCCTATTCGCTAATTCCGCGCCTAAAATAACCGCAGATAAGTCGACCCCGATAGCGACTAATACCGAAAACATCGAAAACCATGACCTTCGCAATTCCTTTGGTACAGCCTCCCGTGCAAAATCTGAAGTAACTTTTTCCTCTTTCATAGACGCAGCCCCCTATTCATTGATCACAATTTGTTTTTTTACTTTCATCAGAGTAAACTGCTTTTTTTATGATCGTTAGAAATTCCATTCAAATAAATGCTCCAAGTTTGCTCTACCCGTCTTTTAAATTTGTCTTCCTGGTGATGATAATAGAGCAATTCCAAAAAGATAACGTCCATTAAACATAGAAAGGAGGCAATTAAGTCATCAATAGGTTGATTTTTTAACACCCCCTGCCTAATTCCCTCCGAAAAGATACTTTCAAGCATCTCACCAAGAACCTCTTCCATATCGCTAAACGTTTCTTTTACTTCATCGTTTAAAGTCGGAGGAAGGAAAAAGGTAAATTTCATATAGGCTGCCGTTTTCTCAGGTTGACTTAAATGATAATGACATATCGCTTCTAATATTTGATAGAGCTTTTCTTTTATCGTTCCATTTGTTAGATTGTCAATTGAACTTTTTATGTGACGGTGATTATCTTGCAACAGATCTTTATATACCGCCATAAATAGATCTTCTTTACTTTTATAAAAAGCATAAATGGACGGTGTTTTAATCCCCACCTCTTTAGCAATGCTTGAAAGAGTTGCACGCTCATAGCCTTTCTCAGCTAATTGCTTGTATGCAACGTCTTTAATTTTATTTTTCGTCATCAACATACCACCTAACTAATTTAGTTAGGTATAATAATACTAACTATTCTGACAAATTATAATAGCTAAATTCTGAAAATTCTTTCAACCAACTGTTGAATTTCAGTTAAAGGGCAAATATGAAAGATTGGCTGTCGGTCTGTTTCTTTTGAAAAAACATCCTTCACAAAAAAGGCCTAGCTTTCGCTCTAGGAGCAATTCTCTCTAATCGATTAAATTAAAAGTCACATCTCCATTAAAGGAAGTTACACCAAAATAGACCCTTTGGGAGCCAAAGGGTCTATCGTTTTTCACTTTTATTGTTTATGTATGATTTTATTCAATTAAAAAAGGATATTTTCTCTAAGCCCTCTTCCGGTATCGGCCCCGCCTACGCCAGATACTATGACAGCCACACATGCCATCCAACCTATTTTCATTATAACAGAAAGCGCTTACATTTCCAAGGATTACTAGAAAACATTTTTAGAATTCTTACTCTACCATTTAGTGTTGCTTGGTTGTTCCTCTTAGTAGTTTCTCAGCTTCAATTATACGGGGACCCTTATCATATATGTATTCAAGTGAGATCCCCCTTCTTAATGCTGATTGTTCCATTAATCTAATTTCATGATACATGGCATCAGAAAGATTCCCTTTTCAATGTTCTTATTTATATCAAAATAAAACCCAGCAAATAAATCTAACGGTAATTTATTGTAAAGGGAACATTTTTCTTTCACCATAAATCACCTCCTAATAAGACCATACAAAAAAATAGTGTAGATTGAAAGATTTTTCCAAGAGTAAAAACATAATTGGGGTAGCATAAGCAAATGTGGATTTACAACGTTTAGATTTAATGGTCTCAATGAATCTGCGGAAGTTCAGATTACGCCCGGGCCGATATTTTTCCAGTGGCTTCCCTATGATATCTGTTGGTAAACCAGTAATACGTGTATATTCAAGATTGATCATTCGTTCATACCCATTTTGATTAATCATTAGAACACCGTCATTGATTGACTCTATAATTGCTTTCCATCAGCCTATGCTTTTTTCACTAATTGAAGCTGTGTTTTTATTATTTGATTGCTCTTTCAAGGAATAAACTCCCTTCACCCTTATATACTATTGTTAACCCAAAATCACCTCTTCATTTAGTTCATTTTTCAGCTTTTTTCACCTGGATCATGTCTTTGATTTTCTCTCTAAATTTCTCATTCGTAAAAATATCCTGTGTGGTTGTTAAGTGTCGCTTGGCATGTCTGGCGAAGTTAGTCGCTGCCAACCACTGACCACAATATGGACATGGAAGCTGTGCGTCTACTTGCCATTGTGTCGTTACGAATCTATTTGTATTTGAATGACTTCTTTTCGCAACCTTATTGACTACCTCTGTATTCACATTGACTACATCATCATTCATTTTGTATTCATCCGTGATTGCTTGTTCTCCAGATACCCTTTCATTCCCTGCCATTTCACGTTCTACCAGGAGACAAACCGCTTCACTGATAGATAAATTCAGTTCGTCACAGTAACCTTTGAAATCACCGTACAAGCTTTCTGGAATGCGTGCGGTTAATACCTCGGTCTTTTCTCTTCTTCTCCGATTACGTGCAAATTGTTCCAAGTATGTCATGCAATTCCCTCCTAAATCATCTTTTCACTTATTCTGTATTCATCACCATACTTCCTTCAAATCATCCTGTATACAATTCGAATCAGAATCAAATCACTTTGAAACATTTGTTTTGAATCACCTTGTATACTTGCATTTTAGATTGAAATGTATATTCTATCGAGGTTATTTCTAAAATAATTTATAAGCAAACTTCACTAGAGCAACAAGATAATTTTTTCTCCTGGAATCTATTATGATTGTTCTTTTTAACGCTCCTATCGAGTAGTTTTTTGGTTCAACTTACTTATGTATACCAGAACTAGGACGATGCAATGTTGAATAAGAGAATATGTAATTCAACACCTTTATTCTGCGTGCAAAATAAAAACGACAATTAAGTCGCCTTTTCTCTACCTTTTTAATAAAAATCTTCTAGCAGCTAGTTTTGTTGTCCCACCCATAGCCCCCATCATGCCTCTGCCCGACCCAGATGAATACCACATGTTTCTAAGGACCGAAGGACTCTTAATCAAGAGAATACAGCATCCCATGAGTAATAGAAAATTAAGAAATGTAAGGTTTTCATTGATTAATATACTTAAAGCTATTACAAATAAAAAGATTTTGGAAAGAATCGTAACGATCAGACTTAGTAATTCACGCCACCAAACTCCTAAATATTCATTATCATCCGCAATAACCGACACACAAGCCAAAGGGCTTAATAAATATAGAAACATCACGTCCGCGTGGAAAATGGCTACTGAAAATAAGAATGCTATAAACGCTATTGCAAAGACAGCTAACAATATAAGAAGAGCAGCCCCTTGGAAATGAAGTGTTTCAAAGTTTCTGGGTTCTAACATAGCTGCTATTTTTTCCTTACTAACCCTACTTCCTTCTCCAATCATCCAGTTTCCCATATTATAAGCAACTTCTTCTAATAAGATTTTCTGAACAAAAGGCATCGCTGGAATCAGTAGGGCGCTTTTTAACGTATTTACAATCACAGGTCCGTATGCAATGGCATCTCCTGCTGCGTTTCTTGACATAACCTCTATAATCTTATATAAAATGATCGTTACAGCTATCGTTGAGGTTAGGGCAAGCAAAAGATTATTTACGGATGAAAAGAACTCTACTTCAGCATTTTGCTTTAGTAAAAGATCATTACACATTAAAAGTGCCCATTCAATAAAATCCTCTAGCATCCCCTGAATGGCTTCTACAATCTTTTCTTTAAAATCAAACAAATTGATTCACCTCTTATTCAGGATCCTGAACGGTTACGATTTTCCAAACGTCTTCCTGTTTATCTAAGGTAATCAATTTGTGATCAAATCCACTGCGCTCTATATCAAAAGTAAATATCTTCTTTTCTTGGTCAAGTGAAACATCTTTAATTTCTGTATTATGTGTAAA
This sequence comes from Peribacillus sp. SIMBA_075, assembly GCF_046534585.1. NCBI lineage: Bacteria > Bacillati > Bacillota > Bacilli > Caryophanales > Bacillaceae > Peribacillus > Peribacillus sp. SIMBA_075. The sequence goes on from NZ_JAWRYN010000041.1 coordinate 17,729, forward strand.
TAAAATATTAGATTTTGTTTCTCCATTACTAAGATCTTCAGCTTTATTAAGCGTCAAAAGATAAAGTAACCTCTTTTGATCCTCTACTTCTAAATCTTCTGAGAGAGCAGCAATATTTTTTTCTTTTAACTTCTTCCAAGCGGTTACATTTGCTTCATCACTTGTTTTTGCTTCAGCCACCTTCTCTTGATCCTCAAATGAACTTAATACACTGTTTATCACTGATGTCGCCTTTTCTTGCTCATCCTTTCGATCAAAGCTTTCATCGCCTCCATTACAAGCAGCCAGTAATAGAAGTAAAATGAATGATAGTATAAACAAAGGTACTTTTTTCAACTTAAGATCCTCCTTTTTTTGATGGATTGGTACTAGAAGTAGCATTCATTTGAGAAAAGAAGCTCATGGCTAGTTCCTCTTGTCTTTCAGCCTCTTTTTCAGCTTTTACGACCTGTTTCTCATGCATTTCAACGTCCGCTTTTTCTAATGTTTCTTGCCGTTCCGTTGATTTAAAATACTCATCAAATTCCTCTCTTTTCTCTTCAAGCCAATCCAACACTTCTTGTGATGGTTTATTCTGATAACTTAATTGGCTTACACGTAATGAGCTCGTTACATTTGGAAACAGGACATATTGGTATGCTTTTTTAACCCTTATTGGGTGTTTTCCAGTGATGATTACGATAGCGTCATCTTTATGCATCGTTAAAATTTCATCAACATTCATCAAGTTGCGTGCTGAATAAGAAAAGCTTGAGGAAGAAGACAAACTGGATGATTGTCCTTTTGATTTTGAAATTGAACCAGTTTCCATTTTTGCGGTGGTTTTCCCCATTAACTCTGAAAAGTATTTAGCGGTCGTTTCATTGACATTCCCCAAACAGATTTTTGTTCCACAGTTCCCTAAAATGGATTCTGCTTGTTCCCGACCATACTTCTCTTGCAATTGAGTGATGCTTTGAACGATGGTAAGTACACCAATTCCGTAGCCCCGGCAGGTTGCCAAGAATTTTTCATAGTCGGGAAACTTTCCTAAATTCGGAAATTCATCTAAAATAAAGATCACTGGTTGAGGAAGCTTAGCTCTGTTTTGAGCTCCTACTTTATATAACTCCTGAAACATTTGGTTAAAAAATAAATTAATTAACCCTTCCCATGTAGAATCCATAACGGGAATAATCACATATAAGGCCATTTTCCTTTTTCCCACATCGCCTAAAAAGAAGTCGGAAAAGCTTGTAAATCGAGAGACTGAACTTGAAGTAAAATCACCTATCGTCGTAAGTAAAGAAATAATAATATTCGCACGCGTTTTTTCTTGGGATTTTTTAAATCCTAACTCATAAGCCCTTCTAGCTGGATGTGATTTGTCCATTCTTAAAAACTGTCCATCTAGCTCACTTGCACCGTCTTTACTTTCTTCCGGGTCAAATTCCTGTAAGAAATCTAACAAACCCGTCATGTTCCGTTGTTCGGGTGGTAATTCATGAACGGCGTATAAGATAAGTGCTTTTAACAAACTAAATTGGGCATTGTACCAAAAATCTTTTCGTTTCGGGTCATTTTTGGAAGCGATAATGGCATTCGCTACCGTGGAAGCCTGTATTTCCTCTCTAACGTAATCGAAGGGATTATATCGATCTGAGTATCCCATTTCTGAAAAATTCACCACATGGACTTCATAGCCTTGTCTACGTTTGACTTCGGAAGTTAGTTCATAGACCTCGCCTTTGGGATCCGTTACCACTAAGGAACATTCTTTTTCATGTAACACATTGGGCACAACATACCCTTGCGTTTTGGATGAACCAGGGCCCCCGACTACAAAGTGGTTTCGGTTTGGAAGATTCGAATCCGTTGGCTGCACAATCACTGAATGGTTTAAAACGCCTGCTATGATCCCATTATTTTTCATAAAATCGGAAGCCACGTCATTTCTCCCCTTTCGAATCTAGCATACTCGCATCAAGATCCTGCATAAGCTGTTTGGCTGGAACCTCAACCGTCTCACCATACGTAAATATTTCGTGCTTTTGAGCAAATCTACTTGAACCATGAACACCGTATTTATCCGCTAATTCATATTTACCCTTGCCGCCATTCGTAAAAAAGACCATAAAGACGGCTAATACGATTACAGCTGCACTACCCATGAGGAAAAGTGGATTCTTTTTTTCAATCATGCTGGTGGATGTTCCAATAGGGTTCATGAGGTTTTCAATGACAAAGGCCATTAACGGGGCACCGGATATGTTGGCTTGATGTGTCGCAAGAAACGGAAGAATACCCGCTATGTTGATCACAATCAGTTCAAATATGGCTAATAAAAAGGCCATTAACAATAGGCGTATTCCCATCACTTTCAAAAGGATCCACTCCTTTTTGATTACTTTCAATCTCTGTAAATCCGACAAAACATTCGATACACTCAGTTCTCTTCAAAAGGTTCGAAAGACCCCATTAACTCTAATTTATCAACGAGCCTTTTCTCTCCATCCAAAGCGATCGTGACCTCATACAGTTGATTTTTCCTGGGGAATGCACTGCCACCTACAGAGTATTGTGTTTCCATCTTTACCAGCGCTTTTGCTTGGTCTTTTTCAACAGCACTTAGATAAACATGTAAAGATTTCACTTCATTTTTGAATTCAATTTCCATACTGCCCATTTCTCCTGAAGCTTTCAATTTTGAAATAACGGACTCCGCTAACCGACCTTTGACCTGATCAAAACGTGAAGCATAATTTTTGTTATCGTAATTAAAAAGTCCTCTAAAAGTTTCGTCTACAAAGCTTTTAACCTCTTCACTATGTTCAATTTCATAATAGGTTGCATTCCGTTGAAAGGTATTCAGTTCCTTGTCTTTTGCATTCACTTTACTTTTCAACTGACCCATCTGTTTTTTGGTTTCGATATTTTGATCTTCTGCTTGAGTCATTATGGTCTTTTGACCAACATACATAAATCCTAAAATCATATTCGCTAGGATGGATAGTCCAAACAACGTAGCGAAAAATTTATTCATGGTGTTTTCCTCCTAATGGGACACTCTACCAAAACCAGCTAAATGAGATTTCCAGTAAGACGAATGTATGTCATGGATTCCAATACCCGAACCGTTAGAATCAAACATTTTGCCATCTCCTATGTAAATCCCGATATGTGTGATATATTTGTTGGTCTCATAAGTTCCAGTAAAATAGATAAAATCACCTGGTCTTGCTTCAGATGGCGGGATTTTCGACGACACATCATATTGTTCTTGAGCAGTTCGTGGTAGCTTTATCCCCACTTTAGCAAATATCCATTGTGTAAATCCCGAACAATCAAATCCTCTATGGGGATCTGAACCTCCCCATACATATGGCCAGCCTACATATTTATTCGCTTCTGTGATAATCGCATTAAATGCTTGTTCCCCCAATGGGGAAACATCTTCACTACCGACAGCAATTCCCGTTGGCATTAGGTTTCCCATCACTTTTTCCACATACGTATAGTCTCCATAGCAGTAAGGTGCCCTCCAATCCGAACAACTCCATCCTTGTTTTTCAGTTTGGGCCAAGGAGAATTGTTGAGCTAATTCAATGGAATGTTTTTTTCCGTTTAAAGAAATAAAACTCAGGTAACCAGAACCGAAATTGTATGACTGAACAATAGCCGGAAAATCCACCCCGTTCTTTTGTCCATCCTCTAACACCGATTTAAAATGTTGAACCCCTAAATTCACGGACATTACCGGGTTTTGAATGGCGTTTGGCGGTAACCCGACAGATTCAGAACTTTGCATAATATCCAAGGTTTGTGAGTTTCCTATTTCCTGATACATGAGGGCCAGTAGAAAATCTGTGTATTCCGGTATTCCGTACTTCGTCGTATATTCTTGAAGCAGGCCCTTCCATTGTTCAATATGAGGTGGAACATTAGCCGTTCCAAATGGCGAGTTGATATATCCCTTTGGCTCCTCTTGAGATTGAGTTCCGAGTAATAAGCCCGCCATTAATATTAAGGAGAATACGACGCATATCGTAATTTCCTTCCAGTACCGGACGACAAAAACGGTTCCCTTCACAGCAACTGTTGCGGACACTTAATTAAAACCCAATTTCTTATCAAGTTTATCAAGTTCCGTTTTATATGTTGTGAGCTCCTTATTCTTTGGATCAAGCTGTTCCTTAATATCTTTTGATTTCCCGTCTTTCTTTTTCTTGAGATTCTTTATTTGTTGTTCTAATTGAGCCACTTGGTTTTGCAATTCCTTTTTTCTGATCGTAACCGTTAATTCTTTGTTTTTTAACCTCTTATTGAGATCGTTGGCATCTGTTAGATCCCCGTGTTCAGCAAAGGCTTGTCCGATTCGAAGTTGTTGGTCCTCATCCTTTGTAAAAGCTTGCATCGATAACAAAACACTGTAATCATAGCTTACTATTTTCTTTTCGATGTCCAGATAGTCACTTTCGGCTTCTAATCCTAGTATTTCTTCCTTTTTATTCGCTTTATATAAGGCTTCCACACTAGGCTTTATCAAGTTATCGTCTCCCTCTATTGCCTTTTGATATTCACCTTTTTCAAAGTAAAGATTCGCAAACTCTTTTTTTGAACCACCCGTTTTCTTCAACAAGGAAAGGGCATCATCATATTTGTCTTCACTTAATAGTTTATAAAATGTTGATTTTTGTTCAGCTTTTTCAAGTTCTGTTGCATACACCGTTTCAGCTTCCTTGACTGCAATTTGTTGAAGAAAAAGTGCTAAAGTAAAGACTGCAGCAGAGATTCCGATAGAAATTCCTGTCAGGATCCTCTTTTGCTTTTTGATTTTTTGTTTTTCCGCTTCTAATCCGAAAAAATGCAGCGTTTCCTCCTCCTGAAGTTTACTAGCAATCAGCTCTTTCAAATCCTCAACGGAGCCAGCATTTTCAATCCGGAAGAAAAATTCATCTTTTTCCTTTTTAAGCAGATTTTCTTTTTCCCGTTTATACTTTTCATAGGAAAAACGGGAAAACATTGATAGGGTTAGAATTTTGTATTGTTCTAGTTTTTTAATATGGCCTTCAAAGGGCAACCATTGATTGCTTCTGTATAGAAACTTTAGTTTTTTCATATCTTTAAAGAAAATGTTTCTTGGGTGAATCAGCACTTTCCCCTTAAAATTGTGTAAAGGATCCAATTCTAGCAACTGATTTAATAAAGCAAGCCGGAATACGGTTGAATATGATTTGGCTATTTGTAGAGGTTGGTAACATTCCTCCATTTCATAATCAAGAATCAAGCGATCGTTTTCTTTTTTTATATCTTTCAGTGTAAAGAAATACGGGTGTTCTTCCTGAAGTTCTGTAAGGTCCTCTACCCGTTCAGCCAACACCTTATTTGTCGCAATTTCTAAACGATAGTGCCTATTTTTAAGGATGAATAACGTTCCGAGTTCAAATAATTGGATTTTCACTGTTGTCTCCCCCTTTACAGAACAAAATTTCGAACTTCTTCTTTTTCAATGGGAGTCATTTCATTCCTTCCCTCATAATCAGGGATTTCATCAGGATCTAAACCATATTTTTCAAGGTACCGTTTTTTATTCCAAAGTCGTAGCTCTTCTTGCGTGAGCTCAACCCGAATAAATGCACGTTGAGACCCGTAAACAATTAATGCCTCTCCCTGACGTTTCGCTCGTAATAAGGAAATCTCTTCATCAGAGAATGATAGATTGATTTTTTTAACCACATCTTCAACACCCTTATTGTCTAGTCCAAAAAATATTTTTGTGTGACTATTTTCAACCATAGCTGCCCCTAGGTTATCCTCGGTATCCAGTACGTCGATAATTTGTTGCGTGCCTGCGATGGCGCCGGCATTATACTTCCTAAATCGTTTATAAGCTTGATAAAAGAATCTCATCGAATCCGGGTTCTTTGATAAGAAGTGGAATTCATCAATAAATAGGTACACCAATTCCTCTTTTGTTTTCGTCACTTCATCCCATAGGAAACCAAAGATATTAAAGTAACAAGCAGCCTGCACATCCACTTCATTTTGTAGGGATTTTAGATTAAAAGAGAATAGAGAGTTGTTGATATTCACGTTCGTATGGCCATTGAATAACGAGTTAGATCCATGAACATAACTTTCCAGGATAAGATAAAAATCCTGTATTTTTTTATAGCGTTCTAAATCATTTGTCTTCAATGTACCTAAATCGTCATAAAAGTCCTCGAGAATCGGGAAGTCCTTTGCCATTAAACTTGTAAAATTGCTCTCTTCATTAATGGAAAAACGATTGTAAAGGTTGATCAGTGTCTTATCTAAAATACTAGATTCAACCTGGGATAAGTCAGCTTTTAAAACTTTGAAAAAGGCCTTAAGACGTTGAACCTTTTGTTTAACAAGGTCCCTTATGAATTCCGAATCATCATTAAAATCTTCGGTGTCCGTAATTTCTGTGGAGAATATCTCCAAAGGGTTGATTTTCGTTGAACTATTACTACTGAGATGAACAACTTCACCTCCAAGGATTTTCACAATATGCGAGTACTCATTTTCTGGATCAATGATATATATCTTGATTCCCATGGCGTAGCAGCGAAGAATCTTCTGAACCATAAAGGTAGATTTTCCAACACCTGATGTCCCAATGACCACCATATTTTGATTTAATGTACGTTGTGTGTCCAAATAGTCTATCGCAACCAACGAATTGGTTGTTTTATTGATCCCTTCCACCTGAGCCGTCGGGGATAAATAGCAAATCTCTGAATCGTCGAACGGAAAGAAAGAGGAGGCCGCTTCACTGTTGCACATCTGATAGGTATAATCCTTTAATTGATTATCCCCTAAAGGCAGAGCCGACCAGAATGCCATCGGTGTTGCGTAATGAGGGTTTAGAGCTTTCATTCTTAGTTTCGTTAATATCCTCTGGACATTGTCTTCTAAGGTCTTCAGATCTTCTAAGGATGCAGCTTGAATGAAAATGTATGTATACAGATACATAAAGGTAGAACTGTTTGATAATACCTGATTTAGTTGATATTTTGCGCTTTCCAGTTCGGATTGCAACCTGATGCGAGTGGCTGGATCTCTTGTTTTTAGTAGTTCCGCATCTTTATTTTTAATAGAGTCATTGTAATAGCTAATCATGCCTTCTGAATTGGACGGTTCTAGGTACTGGACAAAGGATATGTTTCCTTTTAATCGCTTCAGATCCGATAGCCAGTTCCCTTTTTGCTCTTTAGGATAAGCAACGACAGCCAGCACCTTAATAAAGTTGCCACCACTTTCGATATAATTCTTGTTTTCCTTCCAGACAAAAGGATAAATGGAATTAAGTTCTTCGGTCTCTAACATCCCATGTAAAATGTCTTCGGGACTTTGTTTCACCTGTTCGTCATGCTTATTTTCACGTTTTATTAAAGAAAATAAAGTAGCTAAAGAAAAAGGCATTTGACTCGCTCCTTTCCGAACCGGTTATCCATATAGTTTTGACATTTCAAAATCAAAGGATCTGTATAGCAACGATAACGTATTTTTCTCAGACAATTTTCTAATCGTTATATCGTACGATTCAAAAGTGGATCGCAGGGAGTTTGTCATTTCCTCCACCTTTTTTGTTAGAATAGTTTCAGCACGTTCTAAATCTTGGAACGTACGTTTATTCATTTTCTCCCTAATGACAACAAAATGTTGTTTTGTCGACAATTCATCCTTCATCCTTATCCCTTGGAAGTGATCAATGTAAGATGTGATTAGGGTTCGCTTGTATTCATTACCTGGGTTATCCTTATTCTCCAGTTCATGCAAATAGCGTTTTTTCCAACCTAAGTTATAGGAACGGAAATCCACTGGAACTGTCATTGATATGGTTTGTAATTGATCATGGACTTGACTCATTAAGAATGAACCGTAATCTTCAAATAAACGATTCTGTTCATACTCCGCCAACAAATCTAGGTTGATACCACTCACTTGCAGGATGGACGTCAGATATCCATTTTTCAATAGTACATAGTCTTTGTATATCCCTTCTATAATACTTATGTCTTGAATTGTCGATTTTCCTTTTTTTATTAGGGTTTCTACTTCATAGTCAAATTCTTCCTTATCCATTTTCTTATTATGATTAACCACGGAAATCATCCCTTTTATTCGATTTCATAAAGAACATCTTCTGTCTATTGTTGTAATGAATAATTCGTTTTAAATAGATACTATATGTGATATTTGGCCGAGCAGATATAGGACGTAAAACAGCGAAGGTTAAGGAGCCTAACAGCAAAAGGGCCATAAAGAACAATTTAACCATCATAAATCCCAATGAATAAGGGGGAATGAACAAGATAATGGCGGAAATAACGACCGCCGGTAATATATATCTAAAGAAATTCATTAATGATAAGCCTTTAACAATGTTATAAGATCGATCGACATTATCAGGGAAAACAAACGTTTTCCCCTTGCGACTGTCTTTTTCCCCAAGTAACTCTTTGAGAGCCTCTCTAAGCACTTCTTTTTCTGTCATCTCTAGTTCACCTCAATTAAGCGAATAACGCGTACATCCACGGAACAAGCCATACGATTGCGGCTGCTAACCCTACCCCTGCCAAAGCCATTCCTACTCCACGAAACATTTCGTTTTTGGTATGGGGATCATCCACGCCTGGTAATTTTTTAATGATGATCCATATGGATACGCAGATGCCTACTGTAACAACAAGCCCCGTTAACAATGTTTGAACTTGTTTCAGTCCCTCTTTGATTTTTGCTGATACATTGGCTGCTGCAGATGCTTGCTCTGGGGCGATATGTAAAAGTAAAAGAATGGCAGCAAACATCAATAAGAGTTGTAATTTTTTTAACGAAATCATATGTTTCCTCCTTAGTCGTTTTCCCTAATTTCTTTGAATTGAATATCGGTTTCCACCTCTTGTACCTGTATTTCTTTCCGCTTTTCTAGTTGAATGTGATTATTTAAATTTCCCAACTGTTTCTCGGCCTCTTTCTCAGAGAAGTAAGGGGAAACTTTTTTCACTTTGCCATTGCCACTCAATTTCCCAATATACGAGCCAACTTGATTTGAAATCACCTCAAAATCATGTTGCTTCGCTTGGCTTTCTTTATTTATTTCCATGCCATAAAACGCAAGGAAACCTTCTGCAATAGAACGACTATCCATGATAACTTCATCAAACATTACTTTCATTCCAGGGTTATCTCTTACTCTTTCCATCCATTTTTCTGCAATGTCAGGCAACCAGACGTTTCGTTCTTTTTGATTCTCTACTAATGATAGCCTTGTCCCTTGACCATCATTTGAAATATTTTGGATTGTAACGGTCTTTCCTAAAAGATCTGAAGGAATAAAATGCTCTTCTAAAGCCCTACGAAGAGCTTGTTTTCTAAGTTTAGGATCATTTTTAAGTTCCTCTTTTACAACAAAGGTGCGTGCTTGTTCGATATTTTCATAAGTTGTTAGGGTTTTGTAAGATTTTGCTAAATTTAGCCGAAGTTGTTTATTGTCATGGAGGGAGAATGCTTTTCCATCATCCACAATGAAGAATGAGTGCATTCTAAACTTTTCAAATTGGGAGGTTCCGAGTGTTTTTTGAAGCAAATCCTCTTTGGTTGGAAATACTGGTGTGACGATGTGCGCTTCCTTAGATTCTTGTTTATAGACCCCGAAGTACTCATCTTTATCCTTCAGGATGAAGAAAACACTTTTTTCCTTATCGACTGGGAATGTTTCAATATAATTTCCTTTTATTTCAAATAACTGAGGGTGATGTTCCTTTATCATGGCGTAATATAGCTCATACTCAGCCTCTGTCTTCTCTTCGGTTGACCAAGAAGTGGAATCTTGTTTCAAACTCTTCTTTTCCTGGTTCATGAGACTTGTCTTATTTAAACTTTTTTGTTTAGAATGTTCAATCATTTGTAGAATAGAGTCGGCAATCGTAAGCATGGAATCGTTGACCGATTTTTCAATCGAATCATTTCTCATAACAAGATCATCTCCTTACTGGGTCGTAATGATTTTACAGAATGAAACAACTTAGCGTACAAGGAAAGAGACTTTCAATAACATTAATTCACCCAAAACATGTGAAAAATTGCAAAAAATCATTCTCCCCACTTTAATTCTGAATGGGCTTGTTTACATCCATATTCCGCTGAACCATTTTATCCAGTTGCGTATCCTCCCTCGGTTGCGATAAAATACTTTTGGTCCCATAGGCTACCTTTGTCATTTAATTAAGTTTCTGGAAACGCCTTATACATGAACCGTGCTGAAACCCCCTTTAAGAGCTTTCATGATTTTGGGTATATAATGAGTGTCTTACAATGGATGATTAAATTCACTCTGCACTCCCTGATATCCCTTTTCCACTATTTTAAATTCATGACGGGTCTATACGGATTGAAAATATTTTTTAATAAAAGTCTTTTCCTCATCTTTTAGGGACCTGAATTGTTTTATAAAAAAGGTGATATGATAGTGTAAGAAACTCACGTGATATTTGTTCATCTGTATCTCATACACAAACAATTTTCCCTCCCCACTAAAAAGGATGCTATTGCAATACCTTTGACGTCTCTCTTGCTTGTATTTTACCAGCGATATTCCTTTTATTGATTAAATCAGCCAAAAAAATACAAAAAATGAACCTATTGATGGGATTCGTAGTCATATAACCCTAACTTTTCTGGTTAGTATTCTAGAGACTTTAGTCTTGTTATTATCCTTTTTACTAATTCTTGATCTATTCTTTTCTGGCTAGATCAACTGCTAGATACTGATTTCAATTAAGTTTTTTAAGTTCATAACGGTAAAAACCTTTTTTTAAGAAGAAAGAAAACAAAATACGCGGCTGTATTATTCTCAAGGAATAATACAGCCGCGTATTTTGTTGTTATATTTTCGATATTGTTCCATCATCTTAACGTCTTCCATATGCTTTGGAACATATTCATTAAATTGGTTAAATAAATAATTAAGATAGGCGTTTAGTTCAAATCGATTTTCCTGAATAACATTGACAAATGAGGTTTTATTTTCTTCTTCCATCTTTTCCTCCCCTTTACTTTATCTTTTATATCATCCAGAACCTTAAGCATACACCAATTTGAAGTTCATTACTTTTTCTGTTTGGAAATAGTAATTTTTTAATGAATAATCATTTTTATAAATGTAGTATTGGCCCTGTCTACGCCAAGATACCATCGCATGTTTTTATTATAAAAGAAAACGCTCACATCTTCCAACGCTACTGTAATACAAATTTTGACAAAACCTTTGAATATAAAATGTACGTCCTGCTTTGAGAACTTTGTTTAAAGATCCAGCCACTCGATGGAACCCCCTACATAAAAATTCCCAATTAAAAGGGGCTCTTTCCATTTGATTTGGATGTAAGATTAACAAAAAAAGAGACTGAATCAAATTAGTCGTTATTCAACGACCTTTTGATTCAGCCTCTTACATATATCTGAGCTTTATTTTAAAAGTGTTTTATCCCTTTAAATTGGTCATCTTCCCCAACTTTAATAGTTTAGAAAGGGCTTCGTTTGATTGACCCTTACCTTCCTTAGCATCTTCTTCATGATTCACAGGCGCTTCAGATGGAACGATTGGTGAGGAAGCTGACTTACTTTTCTGGGATACCGGCTGCACCATTTGCTGGGCAAGCGCCGTCCCTTCGGGATTCCCTACAATTAAAGAAACGATATTATAAAGGATCCTTTGCCCTTCCTCCGTTTTCAAAAGTGCTAATTGATCATTCTCAAAGGTGTCTAGTGGAAGGTAAATACCTTGTTCTTTATAAGATCCATTCCGAACCTTTAATCCATCTTCAATAAGCGCACTAATAAGTTCATTTCTGCTTTTAAAGCTGTCTACCAACTCATTAAATTCATTAGCCCATTTTATCGAGGTTTTTGGGGTATATTGAATCCCCCTACCTGGAGTGATTTTTCTATTGGACAACGTTACCACCACCTTGTATCACAACTAAAAGAAGATGCTGCTCCTACTCTTGAGTATTTATGCTTCAATTGATTGCTTTTCAATTTCAGCAATAATATTTTTCAAGAGATATGCCTTACTTGTAAAGAAACTGGCTTGATCGATATTCGGAGGAAATAAACAATCTTCATCTTTAAGTTCCGCTAGGTATTGATAAGCGAAGAGAAGCCCTCCCCCGACGATAATCATTTGCCCAACGTTTGTATCAACAAAATACCGGATGACTTTATCTTTCACTTCTTCGGCATATTGTTTTGTATATTTTTCTACAATCTTGGTGATATCTGCTGTTTTGGACTGCCATGTCGCTTTAAAGACAGGAGAATATTTAGGTTTTTTAACCATTTTATCGATTTCCGGCTTGATGAACTTCCTCATGAATTCTTCACGTGTAAACGAAATCTTAGGAGTTTTATTCACCCTTTCAAAACGAGCCCTTATGCTGTCGAATTCCTTTAGTTCAGCTGCTTCTTTCATGATTAAATCAATATATTTATTTGTACCTATCAGATGGTTTGTAGATTTAGTTGAATTTAAACCATTTTCATCATAAAGAGCTAAATCCAATGTTCCAGCTCCCAAATCAGCTATGGCAAACTCATCATGGATTTGTGATGAAAATTCAGTTTCCACCACTTCCCCATCCACTAAATCAAAGGCCAATGCTAAGTAGCTCGTTACGCCTTCCACATTAAGCTGAACATCCGTAATGTTAATGGTTATGGATTTGCCTTTATAAGGCCCTTTTATTGCTGTAATTTCATGCTCACCCATATATAAGTTGATTTTTTCCGAAGACGCCTGTTTGGCCTCTTCTATTGGAAGCCCAAAACTCAATGGAACGTCTACCTTATTGGTCTTACCAGATTTCCAAGCAGCTAAGGCTAATCCTGCTAAAGTTGTTACAACATGGATTTCATTCCCTAATTTATCTCTTGCATCACTGTTGGTTTCTCTTAAATTATTTTTGTCATTCGTTGAAATTTGAGCATATTCCCCTACTGTATAATAAGCATTTGTTCGATTCTTTGGTAAGGCTTTACTTTTAATATGTAAATGAAGAATCATATCATCAGGAAAAGATTTATCTGCGCTTTCATCTGGCATATCTTCGGCAGTCGTTTCCGCGTTTTCCCCGATAATACTCGCGATATTTAATGAAACAACATTTCCATTTTGATCGATATACGTAATTTTATTCGAAATGTTCCCGCTATCCACTCCTGCAATTAAATAATCCTCTTTAAATAAAAAATCAAGTTTTGTCATGGTCTTCCTCCTTCGGACTAATCTAGTTTAGTCTACTTACTATCCAATATATAGAGACTCCCTGTTAAAGTCAATGAAAAACCAGCGCTAGATTGACGTTAACGATACTTCAGCGCTTTTTTAATATCGTTAAACTAGCGATATTCCACCGCTTAACACACGCCCTTGTGATCAGTCGGTTTATTTTAACTGTATATTTGACGGTGAATTGACGTTATCGATTTTTTAACGCCTTTAATTACGAGAGAATTAACAGCAAATTATCGCTAATCCATTCCACGTCACGGCTACTTAACGCCAAATTAACGTTATCGGTTATTTGCTGGAAGTTGTAGGAGAATTCACTTCATATAAACCGCATTAAACTACACTAGACTAGATTAGATTAGATTAGTGATGAGATAATCATCCACAAATTAACGCTAATAATTTCAAATTGTTGCATTCTACCGCTGAATTAATGTTATCGGTTATTTAACGCACGAAATGTAGAAGAAACGCATTAAATAACCAATCTAGATTAGACTAGATTGGTTATTATTGTGGTTCTAGATTAAACTAGACTAGATTAAATTTGGGCGAATTAGTTCATTATTTCTATTAAAGCAAACAAACTTAGTTGATTAGTCTTTATCTAGTAGGTAAACTATAGATACAGATAAATTGACGCTTAGCGATAGGTGGATAAAAATAAGCTATAGTTAAACTAGCGTTAAGAGGAGGGTTATCGTGACAAACAGAGTCCAGGCAAATAAGGATTTCATTACAGAAGCACTTCGTGACGATGCTTTATTCACTTCGTTGGTGCTTGATAAGGAATACAGTGCCAAACTATTTAAAGAAGATATACTAGAGTTGGATCCGAATGCCATGTATTCAACCACCGATTGTTCCGATAAGATCTTTAATATCGCTAATTCGACGTTAAGGTATTACGTTAGGATGCTAGAGGGATACTTAGAGATTTATGTAGAAGGTAGAAAGAAGCGATTGCCATTTCTCACTGTTTTTAAAATCCACATGACTTTACTGTCAATTGAGAGGGGAGAAACGATTTCCGATATTCAAGTTAAGTTATCGCTAAAGTCGATTCCTCAACAAAATGGTGGAAAAGCAAAAGGGAGTAAATATAATGAGGATACCTTAGATCAATTATTCTCGGAATTTGATAGAAGGCAGAATGTAATGATGAGAACCTTCACGCTACAAAACACAATCAATCTAATCGAAGTGGAGTTGCTGAGAAGGAGAACTGGAATAGCTGATAGACAAAGACAAATTGAAGTTATAGAAGAAAAGATTAAAAATCATCGGCTAAATCGAAAAATGGATCGACAAGCAGCGAATGTGTTACGAAAAAGTTTGGAGCAAAAGAAAAATACAGGCTTTTTCTCTTTCTTTGCAAAAAAAAGTACAGAAGATACTCTGAATATAGAATCTGACATACTAGTGGATGAAAGGGATATCAAAGCTGACCATATAGAAGTGGAACTCATTGAAGAAATTAATACAATAAGGCAGAAGATTAGTCAAATGGAAGAAGAATCACTTGCTTTAGAAAAAAGGTTAAAATCTGAAACAGCACTTCTAACAAATGAAAGGGAAGTATTAGAACAAACTATGGAAGATTAATGGTTCTTTTTTATTTATTTTTGGTCTATGGGATAAAGCGGAAAATTGGAACCTCCCAAACTTTTATATGTAGTACGCTTTCTGGAAGATGGATATTTAACATTTCAATTTGTAGATTCAAATTAGGAATAAGAATGTCTTTTTGCTTTATGAAGATCAATGATGGTCTATAGCTTCTCTATGAGCTCTCTAGAGCTTTATAGCAAGTAAAAGGGTCCTTGCCCCTTAATTAAATACGTTGAATGCAGGAAAAGGATATAAGTTTAGGCCACCGTCTTGGTTGGTCTATTTTTTTACAAAGTTTTTTCATTTTTAAGGTATTGCTTGCAGAATTTTTGGTGAAAAGCGATTTCGTGAAGGTATTATAGAATGCCCCTCATTTCACTTGTGCTGAATTTTCATAGCTGCCGTTTTAAGCTCGCCCCAACTAATTGGAGGTTTCTTCTGTAGATAGTATAAAATTTATAATAAATGAACCTTAATCTAACTAATGTGGTTGATTAATCTGTTCATTAGTTTTCAATATTTAATTTTTGAAAGTCTCATTGTTTTACAGCGAGTACATTATTCTTAATAATCTATTATTTTCACTTCTGTTTGATGTGATTTATTTCGTAAATAAACAAATTTAATAAAAAGGCATATTTAATAAGAGAAAACAGATTTAATAAAAAAAACAGAAGTAATAGGCATTATTCTATTGTTAGGTATATCCCTTGAGCGACAAGGGTTCTAGCCATTTCTAAGAGTCGTTTTAACAGAGTTTCCACTTTCCCACATAAAGCATGTAAATGAAGTCACATATACACAGGGCTTTTTTTAAACTATTTACATATTCACAGGAGAGTATTTTTAATATCCACTATTTCACAAGGCTACATTCGGAATCTATTAAGTGTAAAAAAATAATCCTTCTCGAAAATTCTGCCAGAATTCGTGACAGAAGAGGGAAGGAAAGACTTTTGTTTTAAGGGAATACTTCAATATATTTTTTGCGTATATTCGAATAGCCCTGTGAATGTCTTATTTTTTCACAAGGCTGGGTTAAGCTATTAAATTACACCCTGTAGCTCTGGTGCTTGGCCTGTTTTGGTGTACTCTCTGATTTTGGCTTCATGGATTAATTCATAAGGAATATTTTTTAAGGCCCCAGGAAGATACTTTCTAAAGGCCATTCTGAAAAAGGCGCCAATCGAGTAGAAATGGAAAGAACCTTTTCGTTGTTTTTCTGTATGTATATGAATTCCTATCTGATCCATTGTTTGTAAAAAGAAGGTTTTAATGAATCGATCACGTATGGTGAAGCTTTCATAGTCCTCATCCATAAGATAGTTCAGTTTATTCATTACTTCCTGCTTAAAGGAAATCATGACATCGATTTGGTCTCTTGGTTTAAATTTAATTTGCTGTCCATCAAAGAAGTAGGTGAGCTCTTTTGATAGTTTCGCCATGAGTGAGTTGACATTGAATTCATCCGTGTTTTCTTCCACACATTCCGGCTTCAAGGAAAAGGTGGCTTTTTTTATCCATATTTGCTTGCCACGAATCTCTATCCCTGTGAATTCAATGGAAAAAAGAGCTTCTAAAACGCTTAAAGTTTTACGAACCCCTTTTGCATTTTTGTTTAGTTGAAGTTTAAGTGTCTTCATTGTCCGTTCTTGTTTTATTTTCTCCATTTCACCTGTCTTGCTGAAAGACAGACCAGTCCGGAACTGGTTAAGTAAGGATAAGAGAAGTTCGATACCCTCAGGGTTCGAGGTACGTACGAATTCTGCTAAAATATTCGTTTCAAAAAGGGCGTGCGGTATGATCAGGTAGTTGAGAGATACACCATTAAGTTCAGGTGTATTATACTTATCAACATCTTTTAACATGATAACAGGTAAGCCTTCGTGGATTTCCTCTTTTACAAAATGATGATCTTCTAAAAACTTTTTTCCTCCCCAAAGGGTAGAATAAGAGATTCCAAGCTTCTTTGCCCAGTAAGAAAGATTATATTCCTTAAGCATGCCTCGTTGGTTCTGTTCTACTTGTAATTGGTTTAACATGGTCATATATACGACATAGGCAGAGGCAGGAGGGCGCTCAAATGACTGATCACGAAGAAAATGGAATTCTTTTAAGATGGCGTGATGCATTCTAAAACCATCGATTCTTATTCTGGATTCTTTCATTTTAGGCCCTCCTCTCGTCTATTTTTCTAGTTTGAATTATAGCAGAATGGAAAAACAGGAAATGGTGTCCTTTATTAGGGGATTTTCAAAGTTGCACAACGTGTGCTCATCCCTTGGGGGGCAAGGGATTGAAAAAAACTCTAAATATTTTTGTGTGAAAGGAAACGTCATTTTTTCACACTGTTTGTGCATATTGTGAAAGGAAACGTCATGCATTCATGGATAAACAAATTAGGATAAACGTTGATATATCAATGTTTTCATAAAATAGTCCATCCATAAATGGACAAGAATAAAAAAACTTGCACCGAAATGTGTGCAAGTTTGTGTGAGAGCAAACGTCATAATTCTTCATTTTAGAACAAAAAGAGATAAATTTATTCACTATTTTTGTGGGGTTCCTAATTTTTTCTGAAATTTTGTTGGTGATGTAGGGGGGGGAAGGTTGGTTTATTAAAAATGTTTTAAAAAATCCCAGATCAAAAACAGGGAATTGTGCACATTGTGAAAGGAAACGTCAAACAAGAAAAGTTGCACAGTTTATTATGGATGATTGATATGTGCAAGAAGGCGTCAAGCTTATGTGATGTTGTTAATGGAAGATAAACTTGCATATCCTTATCTTTGTGCACATTGTGAGAGCAAACGTCCAATGAAGGAAAAGTTGCAATCCTATATAATGGTGTGCATGTTGTGAAAGGAAACGTCATTCTTTAATCATTAAGAGGACTGAGATAACCACTGGTATATCAACATTCTAATGAAAAAAGCCATTTATAATCGAACTAAAAGCGTAAAACTTGCACAAAAACGTGTGAAAGGAAACGTCATTTCCCTATTTATTTGACCAAAGGAGATTACTTTATGCAAGGCTTTTGATAAAGAACCTATATTTTAATAGAAGTTTTATAAACAGGCTTGTGCACATTGTGAGAGGAAACGTCAAAGGGAAGATAAGTTGCAATTTTGTGGAGAGTAGCCGCCCAGCTGCTTTTTTGATTTATTTTTACTATCCGCCTTCCGAAGGTAAAACAGCATAAGCCTAACCTTCCCGCTGGAGCCAAGAGGTTAGCCAATAGTCCA
This sequence comes from Peribacillus sp. SIMBA_075, assembly GCF_046534585.1. Lineage (NCBI taxonomy): Bacteria > Bacillati > Bacillota > Bacilli > Caryophanales > Bacillaceae > Peribacillus > Peribacillus sp. SIMBA_075. The sequence continues at coordinate 35,891 of NZ_JAWRYN010000041.1, forward strand.
ACGGGCACCAAACTTTATAATTACGGACGCTAGCGCAATTTAAAAAACTAAGTGCCCAGCTAGCCCTGAACCGATTGTTTATGCGTTTTTTTCGTTCTACCTACTTGCAAATGGCTAAAAGCATCCCCTTTGGTGAACAGATGCGCTTTTAGCCATTTGCAAGTTTAAAGGGAAAAAATTGCAAGTGAACAGAGAAGACAAGAAGTGTTTTGTGCACATTGTGAAAGCAAACGTCAAAATATAAAAAGTTGCACGTTTAACTCATGTGTTGACAAAAGCAACAATACTCACTCATAATTACCATATTACTAGATTAGAAGGGGAACACATATGGATTTTTTAGTAGGAGTTAAAGAGGTAGGGGAAATTCTCGGATGGGATCGGAGAAAGGTTTCCACCTATCAACTGCGTGGCGTGCTTCCTAAACCAGTGGTCCAATTATACAGTGGTCCCATATGGTTTCGAAAACAAATCGAAATTTATAAGGTTGGGAAAGATTTTGGTGTCAGGACTTATTATATAAAAGATGATATGGTCTATGAATGTATGCATAATCAACCCTTCAAAGATACGATCTATTCCCCTAACGACATCAAAGAACAGATGGGAAATTATATCCTTTATCAGGAAAAGGACATCCAACAGTTGAAAAAAGCCATCCTAGAAAAAAATCCGATTGTTCAGTTCCTTTCTTTTGAGTCCGTTAGCTTTCTGCACGATTTGGGTATTTTGGAAACCGCTGTTTTTCAAGATTACATCCAACAGTACTCATTTGAGGACATAGAGTCGACAAAAGAAGGGCGGTTTAAAGAATAATGTTACTACCCCTGCAAACGAAATTTTTGAATGTCATGAAAACGATTTTTCCAGATTATCCTCAACTCTTTGTCGATTGGAATATGGATATTAACCATCTTATGTCCGGTCAAGATGATTACCAGCCTAGCCAAACATTAAAAGCATTTTTTGTGATTTTGGATAGCTTGGTGAAAGATTATGGATTGAAATTCGAGGATATGGAACAATGGGTTGATGATTACATAGAAGAAATTAGAAATTTTGTCCTTCCACACATACAGATTATAGGAGAAGAGAATTCAGCACCTTCCCCAAAGTCTAACAACAGGGAAGTGATAAATGCCTTGTTGAATCAAAATTTTGCCGAGTCCGGTTCAGCCTTATTGTTTCATAAATTAAGGGAGACCATCAGTAAAAATGAATTCGACATTGCAACTGAAATTCCTACTGCAAGGATTGCGGAGAGGGCTTTAGAAGCGACGGCTCAAGTGAGGGCAGAAAATGATTATCTGATGATGAAATCCAATGTAGCCATCGAACAATGGAAAAATCTCACCTCACAAGCCATCACGTCGATGGATGACTTAACCGCAGATATTTTTGATATTGTCTCGATTCTTTGGATGCAACAGGCTACTCATAAGGACCAAATGATTCATTTCCATACGGATGATGCTTTGAATCTAAGGAGATTGCAAGGTCGGAAAGAAGATTTAGACGGCTATCAAATGTCTTATCGAAAAAAAGAACGTGATGATATCATGAAAAGGTTGGCCGCTCTCACAACGATATGGATAAGAATTGAAAAAGAGAATTTGAGGTTTATCAATGAGGATCAGGGAGATTTTGAGGAAATTGGACAAGTTCAGTTTAATCCCTTGTTTTTGGTGGATAGCGTGACGGTAGCTTATCGGGGGGATAACCCGATTGGTATTTATGAATGCAGCATTCGTCCAGGGGAATTGCTCGCAAACTTCTTATACGGTTCCCAAAGGAGCAGTGGGCTACTTGCATTAAAGACCCTAGAATACCATCCAATTAAGCAAAAATACCATAAACGGTTATCCAGGTATCTGTCCTGGCAGTGGAGGATTCGCCAGAAGAGTGCAGACTATCTCAGGGCTTATCATATTGGGGGAGACAAAGGGCTTTTAAAAGTCATGGATTTGGACGTGAATCCGCGATATGGTTCAAGGATCAGGGAACAATTTGAGGAAATATTGGACACCCTGCAGCAGGATGGAATCATTAAAGGGTGGAGCTATAAGGAAACAACCCTTGAGAAGCAAATTGAGCAGGAGAGAAATTGGTTCGCAAACACCTGGTTGAAGGCACGTGTCCAAATCATCCCACCTACAGAAATCACGGGTATGGGAGATGACCAGGACTTATTATTGATTGAGGATCAGGACTATGACACAGAGAATTTTCTAACGATGTTGAAGGGTATGACGGATAGGGAGACTGGTGCAACCAAGGAGATGGTTGAAGAAAAGCAGGTTTCTCCTGAAACGATAAATAAGGAAAGAACGGATCGGGGATTAAGCATTTTAGAGGCAGCTAAGGAAATGGGAATCTCCCATAGTACTTTGTCCAGGTATGAAAGGAATCTAATTAAACGCCCGTATACAGTCAGCTTAGAAAAGATGAAAGAGTGGTTAAATGCAAAATAAGCATCTAAACGGTGCTTATTTTTTTGGGGATATTCCTAACATATCATACGGAGCATCATCTCAATAATTAAGATGAATTCATCCTAATTTTCACTGAAATAAATATTGAGAGGAGGATGAATAATCAGTTATTTTGTAGGTGAAATAAAACGGTGTTAAATATTTATGTTGAAATGAGTGTGTCTCGAGTGATGATTTAAATGCTTTTAATCAATAAACAAACAAAAGAAGGTTTATAGTTTATTGAACAAGCAATAAAGATTGAGGCCATTATAATTTTTTGTGATTGAAGCAGAGAGCAAGGATCGCTGGTGAAAGTGCTATTGGTGACTAAGTTGCCTTGCTCGAAATATACTATTCCCTCAAAGGGCTAATGTTACATATTCGTAACAAACTGTGAAAAGTTCAGGCCGAAAAAGTAACTATCCAACCGTCAGTCAAAAGTTGCTACAAATACTAACAAAAGATTGGACTTGTCTCCCTGTGTAAGCCAATTCAATATCCGATAAATTTGGGGTGATTATTGATGCAAATATTGTTGGATCAATAGTCCGGTGATATGAAATAGAAGAGAAGTTATTGGTTAACGAAGGGTGCTAGTGCTGAACACCGAAAAGCATAGGTAATGAGCTTGGAGAAACTTATACAAGTTCATTACCTATGCAAATTGCATTGTGTATGCATAGGTTCATATTTTGAAATTTAGTCTGAGATTAATGGACTTTCCCCTTCAAATGTGTTCCGTAGCCTTTCGTATATTCTATTCGGTTTCATCATCAAGCAGGCGCAGGATATTTTCTATGACACCCGCATGATCACCTTTTCGAAATTTATCAATAAAGTCTATATAAAGAAGCTCAAATACCCTTTCTAGTGTGTAACCATGTTCTGGCTGAACTTCCTCCATATCGGCAAGCAAAATCTCTCCACGTAAGGCGTATTTCCTTCTCATGCGTAAATTCAACGTTTTTATTTCTTGGTTCTTTTCTTTATGGATTAATTTAAAAGCAGATTCCCCATGCTTTTCAAGTCTTGAATCTTTACCAGCATACTTATCCAATGAGGTGAGCAATCGGAATATGGCATTTGAGTCTGGATTCTTTTTCGCAAACAGCAAAAAGTCATTATATAAAAGATTCATCAAGTCGTTTTGTTCGAAATGCAGGTCTGATAGGTCTTGAATATCTTCACAGAAAACTTCTGCTCTTAGAAATAGATTCAAGGGGACGTCTATATTCAGTAAGATGGTTGAAGATTTATTTACTTTATGGAGTAGCTTTCCGATAAAGTTTGTTGATCCAATTAAAGATAGTTCTTCATTTATAAGATTGGCTTGGCTATATTTCCCCATCGGTTACGCCCCCTAGTTGCCTTTTTTTGTATGCTTCTATAAATATCCGATGAGCTGCTTTTCGAACGCTGCATTTCCAACCGGCCGCATAATCACCTATCTTTTGATACGTTTCATGATCTACTTTGCAATGAACCGTGTAAGGCTGGTCTGTATAGGTGACGTCAGGGTATACGAGCACCTGTTCAAGACCAAACAACAGTATTTCCGTGCCAAATGCTGTTTTGGAGCCATTCCAGTATCGTCGGGATTCCCGCCTTAAAATCATGTCCATGGGTTCGTCCACGGGGATTTTTATGTCATGAAGCTTATCCGAACGAACTTTTCTTTTTTGTGGTTCAATCGTTTTTTTATTAGAAGAAGAGAGAACCGGATTCAAATGTTTAACCTTTCCCATTTGGTTTTCCCCTTTCAGAATCGTCTTTTTCTTTGGGTTGGTTGGTCAGTTGGTTACATCGTTACGCTATGCCAAGAGTGGGGGAGGTATATTTACTAGGGATTGTGGCAAGGCTTTTTTTAAGTGAGGTGATACGAAATGAGTAAAGATATTTCAAAAGAACTGGCTGAAAAGCTTGCTAATAAGGCATCCACACTACATTACGTAAAGAGCACAAATGAATCTAAAAAGAAATAATTAGCCTAAAATAATCTTGATTCCACCCTGTTCAGTGAGTTTGTATGGGGCTTGATTCTGTTTTGTAATATAGTTTTGATCTGTCCAGCAACCATCTTCATCCCGCCCCCAATCTGGGCAGGGGAGAGGGACGTCAGCAATTTTATGTTTTTGAAGGATACTTTTATACTCGTTTGAATGTGCGGCAACAAAAAAGGCCAAACGGATGATTTGATTACGGTCTAGATTGGTCGCTTTATACACCTTCTCTATATAATTTTTATAAACGTCCGGGTATCTTACGGTAGGTCTATACACCATTTTTCCTTCCTCCTTTTTAAATAGTATATGGACGTCTGTTGGTTAAAATGCCATTTGGTCAAATATGGTTTAGTGCAAAAATTCTGACGTTGATCAAGGAATAATCAACCTAGATTAGTCTGGTCTGGATTTTTAAAAAAACAAACTAGTCTGATCTAGGTTAGACTAGTTTGTTGTGATTTAGTTTATTTTGTTATTTGAATCCATGGAACTTCCAATAAAGAGGGACAGGTAAAATAAGAAAATTCGTCTGTTTGTTTTACTACTACGTCGTTAGATTAAGAAGGTAAGAGGGGGCATATCCTACCTGAAACAGAGTAAGATAAGGTCAAGTCCAGATTTTGAATAGCAAGAAGGGATCCCCTTTTTAAGACAAAAGTACGTGTGCCTCGGCATTAATATCGATTGATAACCACTACACTGTACAACCCTAAAACTGCTTCATTTAGTCATATTTTGGGTTATCGACACCATAGAACGTTCTGAAACCAGAAGATATTAAAAGACAAAGAGAATAAAAGGTTCAAGGAGAGCTGCATATTCTTATCAAGAATTACCACCCAAAAATGATGTAAAAAGGCAAACACATATTAGTCATGGCTAATATGTGTTTGCCTTTTTTTTGAAGCGACACAATCTATGATCGTGTTTATTTTACTTAATCTAATTTTGGTTTTTTCATTAATGATAATTTAAAGACAAAATAATACCATTACTGATAAGAACTAAATAATTTATACTAAGTAAAAAAACTAAAAGGATAAAAAATGATGCCTCTATTACGAAAATTGAAATGAAGAAAATAGCGAAACTGTTTATGAGTGGTTGATTTATGGGGCGTTCAAGAATGGCTTTATCTTTATTTTTAATGGATTTCTTCATCTAAACTTTTTATCTGTCGAATTACATATTCTTTATTTTTATTTGTAAAATTAGCTAATACTTTTAGTAAGTTTTCAGTGTCCTTGAGCGACATACTTTCTTCTTCTAAGTACTTTTCCAAAAGTGCTCCTTTTTGAATCAGTCTGCGCGTTCGTTCTTTTCTGGCTTCGTTTGAAACTTTATGTTCTAAAACCCTCTTCTTTTGCTCCAGAACCTTTATTCTGTCCTTCATTTTTTGTAATTCTTCATTAGGCATATGAATTACCCTTTAGGTGGATTTTGTGGAAAATTCTTCTCTTCCTCATCATCCTCTTTTGAAGAAGAGGCTTCACTTAATGATTTCACTTGATGATTAAATGAATCAATTAATTCCTTTGCTTCATTCACATCTTCCACTTCCCATGAATCCATTAGATATTTCCCAATCTCCCTTTGAGTGTTGTTCAATATCCTTTTCTGTTTTTCCTTCAATCTTTTGATTTGCTCTTCAATACCTAAGATCTGTTCTTTCGTATTCTGTTTTACCAACACAAGCACCCCTCATGGATATTTTTCCTAATTGTAACACTTGTCCTATAATATGGAAAGTGATAGAATGATCCCGAAGATTATAACAAGGGCGCACTTATATACCACTATCGTGGTATTGTGCATTGGCTCCTTCTTCGAAGAAACCAATTTCGTGAAGCGTCTGAAAAATTCGCTTCGCTCATGTTATGAAAAGAAAGTGGGGTGCTTGAACTGTGGCCATCTATCATTTCTCCAATCAGATTATTTCAAGAAAAAAGCAACAAAATACCATTGCTGCAGCTGCATATCGGTCTGGTGAGAGGTTGGTAGATGAAAGAACCAATGAGTCGAAGTTCTATAAAAGACAAGTGGAACCGATTACTCATATTCTTGCGCCTAGTCATGCACCTAAATGGGTATATGATCGTCAGCAATTATGGAATGAAGTGGAGAAAGTAGAAAGACAATGGAATGCACAACTTGCCCGTGAAATGAATGTAGCCTTACCAAAGGAACTTTCTCATGAAGAGCAAGAACAATTAGCCATTGAATTTTGTAATGATGTTTTTGTGATGGATGGCATGGTTGCAGATTTAGCGATCCATAGAGATGATGAAGAAAACCCACACTTTCATATTATGTTAACCATTCGACCTTTTACTGAAGAGGGAACATGGGGAAATAAACAAGTGAAGGTGAAAGAAATCATTAATGGAAAACAACAAATAAAGGCCATACATACAACCGATTGGAATACCAAAGAAAAGCTTGTTTACTGGAGAGAGCAGTGGGCGACTTATGCAAATCAATTCTTAGAGAAAAATGGTTTTACTGAAAGGATCACACATTTATCGAATAGAGATCAAGGGCTTGAAACACTCCCGACCATTCATGAAGGAGTTGTTGCAAGGCAACTGCAAAATGAAGGGAAAGAATCTGAGAGAATTCGAATAAACATGGAGCGTAAAGAGTACAACAAAATCATCATCGAACTGTCAGAAGTGAAGAAAGAAAAACAGATAAAAGAAAGAACAGAGAAGTTTGTTCGCCGCTTCACTCCTTTAGAGAAAAAACAACTGCGTGAGTCAGCCAAATCCTTACGACTTTTTATCAATTACGAAAACATTAACACTAGAAGGAGCCAGTTAGACAAATGGCATGCGCGACTAGAGTTTAGTCAGGATTCCGTTGATACATTTAAAAAAATGAACCGGATTGAAAGAGAAACAGACATGTTAGATCAAGCTGAAAATATTTTGGAAAATGAGGCCAATAGGTTTTTAGAAAAGTATTATCCGAATTTTAATATTGAGGATTATTCTAAAGAACAAAAAATTGAGGTTGTTGAAACGACGGTCACGCAGAATAAAAGGTTAAGTAGCCATGAAATTGAAAATGTTATAATTGATTTAGAGAAAAAACAAATCGAAAAGGATTTATATGCTTTACTGAACAATCGATCACAGTTTGTTCTTTCCATAAAAAAAGAAATACAACGTGCAGAAAAGCAGTTCGAGAATTTGCGTTTGAAAAATGGGGTTAATTTTGCTGATGGATCAACAATCAAAAGTGCTTCTGAAAAAGAGTTACGTAAAATGCAGTTTTTATTAAAACAAAAAGAGAATTTGAATAAATCATTAGGCCTGTTGGGACTGCTTTATGACCACCAGCTTCAAGGTATGTATCCTAATTGGGATGGACGTAATTATTTATCGATTGAACAAAAGGAATTCTTTGTCATGGCAGAAGAGTATTATGAGAAAAACATTACGCCTAAGGATTTTTCAAACCCACCAAGAAAATACTCTAAAGATGAACAAATTGAAATTATTTCCTCTTTTTATCAAATTAGTAACGGTCATATGAATTCATATAAACGAAATCAATCTATTGAGCTCTTAAATAAGAAGTATCCAGATTTCCAAACGGATAATCAATCTTATAAACATATGTTCTATTATGAGTGCATGCGATATTCAGATGAAATTGGCCAAGAACGAATGAATCAGTTTAAAAGTGCATTTGATGTCCAGTCTGTTGGTAAAGAAGAGGACTTCCAACTTGAGCGTTCCACCACTTTCGGTCCGAAAACTAATCATAATTCAAGTTTCTTGTCTTATGATGGTTCTGATTTCTTTTCTATTCTTGAGAATGCCATCCGTGAAGCTGATCGAAAATGGAGAGAAGATGAACTTAAACAGAAGAATAAAAACAAGAGGAAAAGACAAAAGGGAATGGAACGCTAGTATTGGTGTTATTTGATGGAGGTCGAACACTTTCTAATGTTCTTGTCGTAGGCTTGCTATCTCACCCTTTTTCATAGGTGACAATGAATCAGGTGCTTTATTTGAAAGACATGGATCCATTAACTTGAATCATTTTGGAGGGTCTTTTAAGCTTTGGAAGCTACAACAATGGGTCCAATGATTATGTACGAAACTGTATGATTTTGGTGAAGAATCATATAACGCTTTGATTGTTCACTCTTTGTAAAATGGCGATTAATGGGTTTGTTATCATTTTCGACCATTAGGATGAGAGCATATTAACATATTAGATGACTAAAAAAATTAATTATAAAGAGAGTTTATTTACCATTTATTTCTTAGCAATGTTGGAGTTACCCGAGAAATTTGAGCGAACAAGCGATGCAATCTTCATTAGAGGCTATTGAATCGTAAGAAAAGTGGAAAACAGAGCCAAGATGTGGAATTCTTCACTGAGCTAAAAAGCGAGCTTGAAAACAGGGGGAAAATCCAATACAAAAAAGCCTAGCACTAGGTCACTCTTAGTAAGAAAGCTCTTCTCTTAATCGAGAGGAGGTGCATGTTTTTGTTTTACTAACTCAGTAATCTTGCATTTCACCAGATCAAAGATTCAAAACTTAAATCTTCCGGACGAGGGCGAAAGGGCGGCCACATGGCTGCATGAGGGCAACGGCAATGTGTTCATCCCTGAACCACAGTGGTTATTTTAAAATAAACCTCGTTAGAATATGCACAGTAATATTTATACATAAGTAGCTAAACACCATTATTCTTATTTAACAACTAAGAAACTTTTAGGAAATAAAGAGGAGGGAGAACAATCCATTCTATCTGTCCTATCCAAACATAAAAAAGGTAAGTCATAGTACTTTTAAAAAAGAGTTACTTAATATACTACCAACCAAATTAACAGACCAAATCGAATCATTGCTTCACTTGCACTTGTTGTTTTAAGTCTTGTTCCAAGAACCGTACGGAAAGAAGCGAGAAGCAAATGGAGCAGGACGGAAAATGATGTATTTATCAAAAGATAAACTTTCTGATATTCTTCTTGAAATGAAAGAATTATTAAACATTAAGTTTTAATTAACCATTCTTCAACTAAAAGGTCGATAGTTTAACAAATGGTTGCTGCGGCAACCTTTTTCGTGCGCCCGGCATGGGTGCAATCTATAGGGTGAAAGTCCCGAACCATGAAGGAAGTAGTAGTGGTTAGCTTAATGCAAGGGTGTCCACGGTGACGTAGAATCTGAAGGAAGCAAGCGGCAAACCTCCGGT
>NZ_JAWRYN010000267.1:0-337 GCF_046534585.1 Peribacillus sp. SIMBA_075
CCCTCTGCCTTGATATTTGATGGACGGGGCGGCTTCGTATTTGGAAAACTACCGTCTGTCACATTTCCTGCATCCGGCTTCCGCTCCCATGTGCCACGGTTGTTATCAATTATTTTTTGCAGTTGCTTTACTCGATCATCGCCCTGTAAGGCTGACAAGAACTGCCCGATCTCAACGACACATGTATTTTCAGGATCAGTGATGTCATATTCCATTGAGATGATGCGCTGTGATGTTTCAATAGGAATAGCAAAATTACGGTCAATAGCAATGGTTGTATCTCCAAGATCAACATGTTCGTGCTCATACCCCTCAACGCCTTCAAGCAGCTTCACTG
>NZ_JAWRYN010000268.1:0-337 GCF_046534585.1 Peribacillus sp. SIMBA_075
TACAAGCGCGCTTTTATATTCCGCTTTATTTAAAGCTGCTAAGGGCCCAGATCCTTCTGAAGTGTATAAACAGCAGGAAGAAGCATTAACAGCTTACAGAGATGCTGTTGTACAAAGAACGAATGAGATCATGAACGCTTGGAATATTTTCGAACAGGTTCAGATGAAGAAAACAAGTGGCGCACAACTTACTAAGAATTTAGAAGAGCAAGTCGGTATTTTAGGTAGATGGAAAGACAATCTAACTAGCATAGCGCAACGAGCCGGACTTGAATTCTCTAATTATTTAGCTCAACTTGGTCCGCAATCAGCAGAAGAAGTAAAAGCTATCGCTCAG
>NZ_JAWRYN010000269.1:0-337 GCF_046534585.1 Peribacillus sp. SIMBA_075
GACGGAAATTATCTGGTGGTCAATGATGAGCGCGACTCTGCTGTGGAGACGATCTCGTTGATCTATGAATTAGGGCTCAGAAATGTCAATCTGCTGCCATGCTATCCTGGCGTTCCAGAGCAGCCAAAATCAGCTATCGCGATAACGCCTGGTGAGCGCAGCTATGTTCCCGCTCATATTGAGCATGTGATTGATGTAGGCGAGCGGGTCGTTGATATTAGTACGATGGTGGAGATGCTGACCCGCTTTCATCTCCTCAATCATGAGACGACGCTCATCTTAAATGAATACGCGAAAAAAATCGTATCGCGCAGCCAAGGCTTACAAGCGACCATGG
>NZ_JAWRYN010000270.1:0-335 GCF_046534585.1 Peribacillus sp. SIMBA_075
TCTTCTTTTGTAACTGACGGATGCATTCTCGTACCGCCGCCTGTATAGCCTTTCATGAAGTTATGAACAACAAGCCATCCTTGTGCATCTGTTTCCGTATCATTCCACTCTACAACTAAATATGGTTTAGACATTCCAATACCCCCTAAAGATTTCTTCTTTCACTGCTTCTATTACTATCGTAACTTACATGCAAGCCAGCCGAAGTTTGCAATCATAATGATTGTATTCCTCCGCCAATAATGGTAATATCTACACCCTCACGATGGTCTCCCATTTAAGTGCCCTCCTTCATCTATTTACAGTTCAAAATATTTCAACTATTATTAAGTGCA
>NZ_JAWRYN010000271.1:0-335 GCF_046534585.1 Peribacillus sp. SIMBA_075
CGTCATCTTGAAGATGACGCCTGTAAAGAGCATGCCCAGGATACTGAGCGGGGTCAGTAACGGCAGAAAGAGCGGGAGTATCATCATTGCCATGATGGCAGGGCAAAAGAAGTCGGGATTCTGCAGCAGCGAGGTGACGGGGGAGTGCCACGCGCTGCGGCGTATAAACTGCTCGTTGACTTTGTGTTGCATGATTGAATTTCTGGATGAAAATGCAGGAAGCAGGGGACTGAGGAGGCCGAACGTCAGAACGGGATACTGTCGTCATCGTCGCTGAAACTGCCGGACATGGCGGTATTGCCCGGAGATGGCGAATTACCTGAAAACTGTCTGCC
>NZ_JAWRYN010000272.1:0-335 GCF_046534585.1 Peribacillus sp. SIMBA_075
ATGTCTCCAGTTTGTCTCAACTTAGTCTACTTGCTTTTTCTGGGTTGCTTGGTGGTTTGTTAAAAGAAGGGAAGCGTTTAGGTGTTAGTTTAGGTTTATTAATTGGGACAAGCTTGATTACGCTATATGTAGATAAGCAAACAAACATTGTGACAACTTTAATTGAATCTGGTGTGGCGATTGTGTTCTTCTTATTAACACCGAAACTTGTTATGGATCGTATTGCTAAATTCATGCCAGGCACACAGGAACATTCGCAAGATCAACAACAGTATTTAAGAAGGATGCGTGATGTTACAGCGAATAAAATTAATCAATTTGCCAATGTATTTGCT
>NZ_JAWRYN010000273.1:0-335 GCF_046534585.1 Peribacillus sp. SIMBA_075
TGCAAGGCAGGCGCTCTCCAACTGAGCTACAGCCCCATAGAGAAACCTCAAAAGGTGAAGCTTATGCTTCGTGGGTAATTCCGAATACTTTTCGAGGACCCCTCAGCAAAGCAATAGATGGTGGGCCTAGGCTGACTCGAACAGCCGACCTCACGCTTATCAGGCGTGCGCTCTAACCAACTGAGCTATAGGCCCGCAAAGGAGAAATACTCCTTCAAAACTGAACAGCGAATGTGCGTTAATCGTCATATCTCCATAGAAAGGAGGTGATCCATCCGCACCTTCCGGTACGGATACCTTGTTACGACTTCACCCCAGTCATCTACCCCACCTTC
>NZ_JAWRYN010000042.1:0-45442 GCF_046534585.1 Peribacillus sp. SIMBA_075
TACATCTATTGAAACATAAAAAAACCCGGATAAGGGACACTTTTTTATGTGTGTCCGTTATCCGGGGTATAGTTCACTTTACTGGGGCTTTGTCTTTTTATTTAGAAGTAGTTGTAGAGTTCATCGAATTAGCACTCCTTTTATCCTGAAGTTCCTTTTTAATATTATTAATACTTATATATAAATTAAAATATTTAATTTTATTTAATTATAATTTATAAGTATACTTAGTGTAACAATATTTTAAATATTCAAAATAGTGGGCGTTCAAAGCCTCCTATGTGAGAAAAGGGGTGGAATTCATTTAATGAGTTATAACTTAAACGAAAATCTAAAAAGAAGTGCAAGCAACTTCCCGGAAAGTATCGCTTATATCTTTAGAGATAAAAGTGTTACTTATCAAGAACTAAATCAGAAGGTGGATCGATTGGCTGCCGGTCTGTATGTACAAGGAATCAGGAAGGGAGATGGAGTGGCTCTAATTTTAGGAAATAGCCCTGAATTTCTCATTGCGTACTACGGCATTTTACGGCTAGGTGCATTTGTTGTTCCTATCAATCCTTTGTATACCCAAGGGGAAATCAACTACTTATTAGACAATAGTCAAGTCAAAGCGGTCATTACTCATGTTTCTGTAGAACCGAAGTTATCAGAAGTAAAAAAGCAGTTGGAAAATCTGAAGATTGTGATTTATACCGAAGCCGAGGATCAGGAATCGACATGGGAGCATCTCATGGAAACAGGCACAAGCTTCAATGCAGATGGAAGCCCTTACATTGATGAAGAAGACCTTGCAGTCATTCTATACACATCAGGAACAACCGGGAAACCAAAGGGTGCAATGTTAACGCATCGGAACTTGGTTTCAAATGCGGACTCCATTTCAAAATTACTAGAACTCGATGATAAAGATCGTGTCGTAGCTGTTCTGCCAATGTTCCACGTATTCTGTATGACAGTTTGTCTGAATGCGCCAATTGCTTGTGGGGCAACAGTCCTGATCCAGCCTAAATTCAGCCCTCATGACGTGGTCACCACCATTCGAGAAAAAAAGGCAACCGTGTTTGCTGGAGTACCTACGATGTACAGTTTTATCTATCAATTGCCTGAAGCGAGTGCAAAGGATTGCCAATCTATTCGCCTGTGTATCTCTGGAGGTGCCTCGATTCCGGCAGAGCTGCTGCATAATTTTGAGAACAAGTTTAGTGTTCCTTTATTGGAAGGATATGGGCTTTCAGAAACTGCTCCTCTCGTCGCGATTAATCCATTAAAAGGGACTCGCAAGCCAGGTTCTATCGGTTTGAATATTCCAGCTGTCCAAAGCAAAGTTGTAGATGAGTTTGGAAAAGAATTGCCAAGAAGAGAAGTAGGAGAATTAGTTGTTAAAGGGCCAAATGTAATGAAGGGATATTTTGGGATGCCGAAAGCTACTTCAACTGCTTTTAATGACGGGTGGTTTTACACTGGTGATTTCGCAACAATGGACGAAGAAGGATACATCTACATTGTTGACCGCAAGAAGGACATTATTATTGTTGGAGGCTACAATGTATATCCTCGTGAAGTGGAGGAAGTCCTGTATCAACATCCTGCTGTAATAGAGGCGGCCGTAATCGGAGTTCCAGATGGGGAATACGGAGAAAGTGTTAAAGCTTTTGTCGTAGTTAAGGATGAGCAGATCACCATGAATGACATTATTCAATTCTGTCACGATAAGCTGGTGAAGTACAAGCTTCCTAAACGAGTAGAATTTTTTAAAGAGTTGCCTAAGAACTCAACAGGGAAGATTTTACGAAGAGAGTTAAGAGAATTGACTGAAATGAACACTTATTAAAGGGGGATTAATTATGTCAACCATTTTAAAAGAAAAAGTTAAAGGGCAAGTAGCGTGGAAAGGCACTGACCTGGCTAAAGATGATTCATGGGTTTATTATTTGTCTGAAAAAACGATTGCCTCGCTTGAGGATGCTTTAGTTCATGTTAAACAAAAGGGTTTAAAAGCACCTGATTTTAACAAAGAGGATTTTCCGATTCCTGATATATATGAAGAAATCGTTTATTTTGTTGAAGAGCTGGAGAATGGGAGAGGGTTCCTATTAATTCGTGGATTACCTATTGAAAGATATACTGATGAAGAAGCAAGCATCATTTACTGGGGTCTCGGACTTCACATGGGCATTCCGGTATCGCAAAACGCAAATGGTGAACTCTTAGGGCACGTCAAAGATCAAGGTCTTAGCTTAGAAAATTCTAATGTACGTGGTTACCAAACGAAACTGCATCTTCCATTTCATGCTGATGGATCTGATGTTGTTGGCTTATTAAGCCTAAGAAAAGGGAAATCTGGAGGTTACAGCAGTATCATCAGTTCGATGACTGTTTACAATGAAATTCTGGAGAAGAATCCGGAATATCTAGGAGTTCTCTGTCGTCCATTTTACTTTGATCGTCGTGGAGAGGAAGCGCCGGGAGAACCTCCAGTATTTACATCATCAATCTTTAATTATTATGATGGTAAATTGAGCTGTAGATATGTCCGTTTATTTATCGAATCAGCACAAGCAAAAACAGGCATACAATTGTCAAAAGTGGAAATTGAAGCATTAGACTTATTGGACTCCCTACTTCATGATGAGAATTTACATTATAACATGATGTTGGAAGAAGGTGATATGCAGTTCGTCAATAATTATACGATTCTTCACTCACGTACTCAATACGAAGACTATGAAGAGCCGGAACGCAAACGTCATCTTTTAAGATTGTGGCTCACGATGCCAAATGGTCGGGAAATTTCCCCGGAATTCGCGATGTTTATTGATGAGAATACAGGTAAACCAGGTCGCGGCGGCGTACCCCAACGTAAAACAACATCTGGCGGTATTATAGAAACCCTGAAGTGATTTTTTATAAAACGTTTAGTAAGAACGAGTGGGAACACCTTTTCGGAATTCAGAAAAAGGTGTTCCTTATATAGGAAAACGTGGGGAGATTTTCATGACAAGCACTCCAAAATATTCTTGGGTTATCTTATTATTTCTAGTTCTTAGCGGGATGATCAACCAAGTGGATAAAATAATTATTGGGTTGGTTTCCGTTCCTTTAATGAAAGAGTTACATTTAAGTCCATCGCAATGGGGAGTTGTAGGAAGTTCTTTCTTTTGGTTCTTTACCTTCTCCTCCATTATTTTTGGCGGCATGGCCGATTCAAAAAACACGAAAAAAATGTTAACTTGGATGTCGTTGGTTTGGTTGATAGTTCAATTTTTCACCCCTTTCGTTAGCAGTTTGTCTATGCTTTTGTTAACCAGAATGATTTTGGGAGCTGGTGAAGGTCCTGCCCCCGCTCTATCCACGGCAATCATGGGGAAATGGTTCCCGAAACATAGGCATGGCATCGGTTTTGGTGCGGTTCTATTAGGAACGACAGGGGGATCTGCAATCGCTTCGCCATTATTAATCTCCTTGATTGATCATTATGGATGGAGATCTGCATTTATAGCGATGGGCATTCTGGGACTGATTGTGCTGGTTTTATGGATGATTTTCGGTAAAGAAAGTCCTCAAGAAATCGGCTGGCCGTCGATACAGCAAAAGGAGCAGCAATTATCCAACCTCTCTAAAGTTTCTTGGAGTCAGTTTTTTCCGCATCTATTATCTAAAAACTTTATTCTGATCGTTTTGTGCGGGGGGGGTGCCTATTGGTTATTGTCCGTACAAGCGGTATGGCTTCCAGCCTATTTTACCAAAATTCAACATTTTAATGGTCAAACATTAAAATTAGCCGTGTCTTTACCTTTTCTTTTTGCAGCGTTTTTCCAATTAGGATTTGCCATTCTATCAGATCGGCTCTATCGTAAAACCAGAGATATTCGTAAAGCACGAATAAATCTTGCCGGTATAACGATGATGTTATCCGCTCTATGCTTATACCTAGCAAATGCCGCGAATTCCACGGTGATGTCCATATTGTTCTTCACCCTTGCTCCGGGTTTTGCGTATGTCATTCTTTCACTCGCACCCGCAATCTTGATGGAGTTTTTTTCTCCCCAAAATATTGGAAAGGCACAAGGGACGTTCATTGCACTTGCGAGTATTACAAGCGTTATTGCTCCACTCGTATTTGGCTATCTTATTCAAAATTCTGAGAATGAAGCTATCGGATACGGATACGCATTTCAAGCCTCTTCTTTAGGGATGCTCATTATTGGATTATTGTTTTGGATCGGTGTACGTCCCGCAAAGGAAAGCCACACAATAATTGAAACAGATGAGAAATTGAGAATTTAAGAGATATAAACGTAGATTGAAAGATTCTTAGTAAGATTATATTGATCTAACTTAATTATAAGTTAAAAATAATAATTTCATTTTTAATTATAAGTTAAAAATAATAATTTCATTTTTAATTATAAGGATACCATATATAGTAACTTCCGAATATTCAATCAATTGAGATGATACAACAAATATAAAGGAGGAATATGTATGTCTGTTATTTTAAAGGAAAAAATTCAGGGGCGTTCAGCGTGGAAAGGTATCGAACTGGAAAAAGATGATTCATGGATTTATTATTTGTCTGAGACAACCCTTGCAGCTCTTGACAAGGCTGTATTACATGTTCAACAAAAAGGGGTAAAGGCACCCAATTTTAACAAGGAGGATTTCCCGATTCCTGATCTCGCTGATGAAATTGCTTATTTTGTTGAAGAGCTGGAGAATGGGAGAGGATTTCTATTGATTCGTGGGTTACCAATGGATCAATATACTGACGATGAAGCTAGTATCATTTACTGGGGTCTTGGACTTCACTTGGGCCTGCCGATCATCCAAGGAAAAAAGGGCGACCTCTTAGGGCATATCAAAAACATGGGTAAAGACTTTAATGATAATACAGCAGTAAGAGGTTACCAAACGAATGTACGTCTTGACTATCACACAGATCTTGCTGATGTTGTCGGATTACTATGTCTTCGTAAAGCGAAATCTGGCGGTTTAAGCAGTATCGCTAGTGCGATGTCTATCTATAATGAAATTCTGGATAATCACCCTGAGTACCTTGAAATTCTCTACCGTCCATTCGCCCATGATCTTCGTGGGGAAGAAGCACCTGGTCAATCTCCAGTAGTTCCATCACCGATCTTTAGCTATTACGATGGTAAATTAAGCTGCAGATATATGCGGCAATATGTCGAATCAGCACAAACAAAGACAGGTATCTCTTTGTCAAAAGAGGAAATCGAAGCGTTTAATTTTGTAGATTCCCTTACTGCTGATAAAAACTTTCATATTGATATGATGATGGAACCGGGTGATATGCAATTCGTTAATAATTATACCGTTTTTCATTCACGTACACTATTTGAAGATTATGAAGAAGATGACCGCAAACGTCATTTATTAAGATTGTGGCTCATGATGCCAAGTGGCCGGAAAATTGCTCCAGATTTCGAGTTTTATATAGGAGGAGCACCTGTAATTAGATAAAAACCCGTGGTAATAATAATCACTAATAATTCTTGAATGGTGATTTTATTCAACGAAAATGATGAATAAAATCACCATTTTATATTTTTATTTTGAAGTGAGAGTTTCGTGACAGGAATAAT
Organism: Peribacillus sp. SIMBA_075; assembly: GCF_046534585.1. NCBI lineage: Bacteria > Bacillati > Bacillota > Bacilli > Caryophanales > Bacillaceae > Peribacillus > Peribacillus sp. SIMBA_075. Next base: position 5,610 of record NZ_JAWRYN010000042.1, read on the forward strand.
GGCGTCGCATATAGACTGGGTAATTTAAAAATAACCAAAAGTGAGGAGGATGTTTTTTGGCAAATTTAGATCCGCAAGCAGAAAAATATTTACAAGCATTTAATCAGCTGCCACCTATTCATACGATGAATCATAAGTCAGTAAGAGAGATGCTTTCTAAAGCACCGCGTCCTGTTGTAAAATTAGAACCGCTTTCAAAAGTTGAGGATTACATGATTCCGGTAAGCCAGGATGAAACAATCAAATGCAGGGTATATATACCGGAAGGAAAAGGTCCTTTCCCACTATTTATTTACTACCATGGTGGAGGATGGGTTCTAGGAGACATTGAATCAACGGATGCAAGCTGCCGAATGATAGCGAATCGAACGAAAAGTATTGTTGTATCCGTAAACTATCGTCTTTCTCCAGAGTATAAGTTTCCGACTCCAGTAGAAGACGCCTATTCCGCATTGCAATGGGTTTTTGAAAAAGGGACTGGATTTAACGGAGAGGTTTCACGATTGGTAGTTGGTGGGGATAGCGTAGGTGGAAATCTAGCAACTGTAGTTACGATGATGGCGAGAAACAAAAAAGGTCCAAACATCACTGCACAGGTTTTAATCTATCCTGCGACAAATCTTGAGTTCAATACGGAATCCCATCGAACCTTTGCAAAAGGATTTGGACTTGACCGCGAGCAGTTGATTTGGTTCCGTAATCATTATTTAAGGAATAATGAGGACAGATGTAATGAGTATGCTTCCCCCTTAGTGGCTCAAGATTTAAGTGGTCTCCCTCCAGCAATTGTTATTACAGCGGAAAATGATGTACTTCGGGATGAAGGAATGGCCTATGCTGAACGTCTAAAAGATTTTGGTGTTCAAGTTGAATATGAATGTGAACCGGGGATGGTCCACGGATTTTTTGTACAAATGGCCATTTTCTCAAAGAACATAGAATTGACTGTTTCTCGGATCGAGAAGTTCTTGAGCTCCTTAAAATATACAATAGGGATAGATTGAAAGAAAATGTTCTAAATGAAGCGAGCCTCAGAATGTAGTGAGGCTCGCTTTTTAAAATAACCTATTTAATTTTTTAAATAGAAATTATTGATAATCAACGAAACAGTAACAATAGCAACCCTAGGCATTTAGTAATAAACGGTATTTCCAATTCCACCGGTTACCGAAATGACATCGCCAGTTATCGATGCCGCCAAAGGTGAGGCTAGGAAGGTAACGACATAAGCAATTTCCTCTGATGTAATCAAGCGGCCGAGGGCATTCATTGATGCTGCCTGGCGTATAGCTTCCTCATTAGTGACACGGCCTCTAAACGTTTCCGTATCGACAATCCCTGGATAAACAGCATTGACAGTAATTCCGTGCTTTCCTAATTCTAATGATGCGGATTTTGTCATATGGACAACAGATGCATTACGAGGACCGGAACTAAAATAATTGCCGCCAATTCTAGCTGCCAGACCACTTATATTGATAATACGTCCCCAATTATTTTGGATCATATAAGGAGCAACAGCCCGGACACTACGAAAATAGCCCATATACTTTTCTTCGAAATCTTTCAAGATAAGTTCATCTTTAATGCTGTTAAAATCCTCTGGTTCATGGCCTCCTACTCGGGCCCCACTGTTGATTAAAATATCAATGCTTCCCATTTCTGCTGCTGATTTTTCAACTAAATTTAGGATAGAGTCCGGATCATTAGTATCTGCCGTTATTGGATAAATATTCCTCTTAGTCTCTTTGGCCAATTCGTCTGCTGCATTCTTTAATGAAGATTCGTTTCTTGAACAAATCGTACAATCCACACCTTCCAAAGCCAACTGACGGGCAATAGCTTTGCCAATCCCCCTGCTTCCCCCAACGATAAGTGCCTTTTTTCCAGATAATTTTAAGTCCATAGTTCAACCTCCTGCTTCAATTAACTTGTATTAGACTCTGCTCTTGAAAGCGGTTTATTAGAAAATTCAATCATTTCTATCTTTGATTATACCTATAAATAATAATTATATAAAATTAAAGATTTTAAATTGCACTTAAGTTTTATTAATATAATGATATGTGTTGTAAATTGCCATGTACAAGTGTGTTCTATTTCCGTTTATTAGTAAGGTTTATTTGTAAATTAAAAATTTTAATTTTATTTAACTGAAAATTATGAATATAATGAACTGGATAACTATTATAACAGTCAGAAGTTATTTAAAGCGCTTTCATGGAGGGGGGACAAGGGACATCATTTATTAAGCAATAATTGTTTGTATAAGGGTTTGAAAGATAGTGGCAGTCGCTTTTAAAGTAGGAAAACAGCCCAAACTTTTTCATTAGGTACTATAGTTAAAATTGCAATAGAAAACGAAGGAGGATTCTCAGTGCCGTCTATTTTAAAGGAAAAAATTCAAGGACCAGTAGCTTGGAAAGGTATTGATTTAGCTAAAGATGAATCATGGATTTATTATTTGTCAGAGAAAACGATCGCAGATCTTGAAAGCGCTTTATTCTATGTGAAACAAAAAGGATTAAGGGCACCTGATTTTAATAAGGAGGACTTTCCAATTCCGTATCTTTCTGACGAAATAGCTTACTTTATAGACGAGCTGGAGAATGGGAGAGGTTTTCTATTAATTCGTGGCTTACCAATTGAAAAGTATACAGATGAAGAAGCAAGCATTATTTACTGGGGTCTCGGAGTCCACCTGGGCATCCCGGTCACGCAAAACGCAAAAGGTGATCTATTAGGACATGTTGTTGATCAAGGTCTCGACATTAATGATTCAAATGTACGTGGTTACCAAACGAATGCTCATCTGCCCTTTCACCCAGATGGATCTGACGTAGTCGGATTATTAAGTCTTCGAAAAGCTAAATCTGGCGGTTACAGTAGTATCGTAAGTTCCATCGCAGTTTACAATGAAATTCTGGATAGATACCCTGAGTATCTTGGAATTCTCTATCTTCCATATTTCTTGGATCGTCGTGGTGAGGAAACACCAGGTGAATCTCCTGTTTATTCATCACCAGTCTTTAGTTATTACGAAGATAAATTAAGCTGCAGATATAACCGCGGATATGTAGAATCAGCACAAGCGAAAACAGGTAGATATTTGTCAAAAGTTGAAACTGAAGCATATGACTTAATAGATTCCCTCTTATATGATGAAAACATGCATATTGATATGATGATGGAACCGGGTGATATGCAATTTGTTAATAATTATACTGTTCTTCATTCCCGTACTGTATACGAAGACTATGAAGAACCCGAACGCAAACGTCATTTATTAAGATTGTGGCTCACGATGCCAAATGGGCGGGAAATTGCGCCAGACTTCGCGATGTTCATTGATGAGAAAACAGGTAAAGCTGGTCGCGGTGGTATTCCTGTACGTGAAAATACAGCTGGAGGTATTGCAGAAAAAATGAGGTAAGGGGTTTAATAAATAAAGAGTTTAGACGAGTTTAAACACGGAAGATTTACCTTTAAAGACTTTTAAAACACCAATTGATTCATGTTAACGGAATAGAAGGGGAGATTATTAATTTGAAAACACCTAAATATTCTTGGATCATATTATTAATTCTTGTAGCCTCAGGGATGATCAACCAGGTTGATAAAGTTATCATTGGTTTAGTTTCTGTTCCTCTAATGAAAGAGTTACATTTAAGTCCTTCACAATGGGGAATTGTTGGCAGTTCGTTCTTTTGGTTCTTTACCTTTTCCTCTTTCATTCTAGGGGGAATGGCCGATTCAAGAAATACGAAAAAAATGTTTACTTGGATCTCGTTTGTATGGTTGATTGTTCAATTTACCACACCTTTTGTTTCAAGTCTATCTCTACTAGTAATAACAAGAATGGTCTTGGGAGCAGGAGAAGGTCCTGCCGTTGCTATATCAACTTCAATAATTGGAAAATGGTTCCCTAAACATAGACATGGTATAGGCTTTGGCGCTGTTCTCTTTGGAGCAACAATCGGGCCTGCGATTGCTTCGCCATTATTAATCTCCTTGATCAACGGATATGGATGGAGATCTGCTTTTATAGCAATGGGGATTGTTGGACTAATGGTGCTAGTTTTATGGATGATTCTTGGAAAAGAAAACCCAAAAGAAATCGGTTCGTATGCTTTTGATCAAGAAGATAAGCACTCAATAATTTCTTCTAATGTTTCTTGGCGTCAGTTTCTTCCGTATCTTTTATCTAAAAATTTTATTTTTATCGTTTTGTGTGCAGGTTGTGCCTATTGGTTATTGTCCGTTCAAGCGGTATGGTTTCCTGCATATTTTTCCGAAATTCAACATTTTGATGGAAAAATGTTGAAACTTGCAGTGTCTTTACCTTTTCTTTTTGCTGCCATTTGCCAAATTGTATTTGCCCTGTTTTCGGATCGGCTTTATCGCAAAACAGGAGATATTCGTAAAGCACGAATAAATGTTGCAGGGATTACGATGGTGCTATCCGCTATTTGTTTATTTCTTGCAAATGCCTTTAATTCTAGTGCAATCTCCATTCTATTCTTCATCCTTGCTCCGGGTTTTGCGATTGTTATTCTCTCACTCGCACCCGCCATATTAATGGAATTCTTTTCTCCCAAAAACATTGGAAAGGCTCAAGGGGCCTATGTTGCTCTATCAAGTACAACAAGCATTATTGCTCCACTCATATTCGGGTATTTTATCCAGTATGCAGGAACTGAGGCAATTGGATATGGTTATGGCTTCCAAGTAACTTCTTTGGTTATGTTCGTAATCGGATTATTGTTTTTGACCATTGTCCGTCCCGCGAACCAAAGTCAAACAACGATAAAACCTGAGGAACAAGTTATTGTATAAAAATCATTTAATAGGTGAATCAAGGAGGGAAATAAACGATGTGTAAAAATGAAAAGTCCGTTTCTGAGAAGGACTGTTGTGTATTGTGTCATGAAGAATTAGCTATTATGGAGCGAAATCGCAGTAAGTGCTGGAGTTGTCAGGATAAGATATCCGAGACCTACGCTGATAATCATATTGAAGTGGAGGATTAAGTAAGTTAATTAGTTTCGTAATGATTAGAACTGTAAAAGGGCCTTCTTTATGAAGGTCCTTATTATTTTTTCGGTGATGTTTAAACATAATTGTTGATTTTCAAACTAAGTTGATTGAAGCGGAAGGCACGAGGCTCATGTGGAAGTAGCAGGTCAGGTGAGACCCCACAGGCGCTCTGCACCGAGGAGGCTACACGACTGCACGCGGAAAGCGAAGTGCCTTAAGCGGAAATCAACAGGCAAGTTTAACACAGCCAATATTTAAGATTATATTTTGTGTTATATAAATATTACTTACAGGTACCAGGACAAAAATCATTAAGCGTGCGGTTCAAGAGATTCAAAATGGGATGAACGTGAATCTAGGAATTGGAATGCCTTCTTTACTTGCGAACGAAATACCGAAAGAAGTACATGTATTATTGTAATCCGAAAATGGGTTGCTTGGCATCGGACCTTATCCAGTTGAAGGGATGGAAGATCCTGATCTTATTAACGCAGGGAAAGAAACGGTTACAGCGGTAATCGGTGGATCTTTCTTTGACAGTGCTGAGTCCTTTGCTATGATTCGTGGGGGACACATTGATCTGGCTATCTTGGGAGGCATGGAGGTTTCCGAACAAGGTGATTTGGCAAATTGGATGATCCCGGGGAAATTGGTCAAAGGGATGGGAGGTGCGATGGATCTTGTCCATGGTGCCAAAAGAATTGTGGTCATAATGGAGCACACCAATAAGTACAATGAATCCAAGATCAAAAAAAAGCTGTTCCCTTCCATTGACAGGTCAAAAGGTTGTAAATCGACTGATTACGGATTTGGCTGTATTTGACTTTACTCCCGAGGGAATGATTCTTGTGGAAACGCAAGAAGGTGTTTCACTAGATGAAGTGATAGAAAAGACGGAGGCTTCCGTTACGATCAGCGCCAATTTGACATGTGGAAAAGGGGATCGCCAAAAGGCTTCTATTACAAGGTAAAGAGATAACACTGCTAATTCCTGTTAGGGTAGAGATAAATTTGTAATAAGAGAAGCCTTTTCGTCCACCTTGGGACGAAGAACCTTCTCTTTTTTTCTTTTTTAATTCTTAATAATTTCTGATTTTAAATAATGAATATATTTGTTGGCAAAAGTAGACAAATGTTTATTCTCTGATCGAACTAATCCTAAAGAAATATTTACAGTTGGATGATACACCAAATCAATTGGAACGATATCGCCATTAATGATAAGGGGGTAGTTTTTCATTACGAAATCAGGAGCGAATGTAATTGCCAAATTTTCATTTATGGCTTGGAGAACTCCATCCATATTATTTGAAGTAAACAAGATTTTCAAGGGCTTATATTTGTGAAAGAAATCTTGTACGAAATACTCCATAAATTCACCCTTATATGTAACGAGAGTTTGATCAAGTATATCTTGCGGAGTTATAGTACCAAGAATGGCTAAGGGAGAATGCCTAGAAACATATACTTTCTGCTTTCCTTCGATTAATGCTTCAAAAGCTATTCCTTCCATGTTTATGTTCAAATCACTTGAATACGTAATAAGTCCAATGTCAGTCTTATGCTGTCGAACATCTCCAATTACAGCAGATCCACTTTTATCGGCAATCTCCAAATTTACGTACGGATAATCATGTCTAAACGATGCTATCGCTTTTACCAGGAACGTCATCAATCCGGGTAATGACGATATTTTTAGTTCCCCCACTTCCGTGGAATTCAATAAGTTAGCAGTCACTTTTATTTCCTCAAGCTTTTTTTGCACTTCATAGGCGAGTTTCAGAATGATTCTTCCTTCATCGGTTGGAACAGCGCCTTGTCCCCGTGACCGTTTAAGAACTTTAATCCCCAGCTCCTTTTCCAAGTTGGTTATGGACTGGCTGATGTTGGATTGAGTCACATGTAGATTCTGTGCTGCGACAGACAGAGAACTGTATTTTGCGACTTCTACGATATATAGTAATTGTTCAATATTCATGACTATTCTCCTTTTTTAAATAGGCTGTTTTCACATACTTTGTTGCTATTTACCAGGTAGTGAGTTGTGGTTAATTTCCCCTCCAGATGCTCGCTTTCCTTGGTGCGGGCGGTGAGCCTCCTCGGCGTAAACGCCTGTGGGGTCTCACCTGTCCCGCTGCTCCCGCAGGAGTCTCGCACTTCCGCTCCAATCAACCTTAAATAGTTTCGTGTTAAAAACAAAAATCTTTACGAAAAGAGCCTTTAAATATAAGTAATACTTACTTACAGATTAAAATTTTTAATTTTATTTAATTATAATTTATTAGTATAATCAATATCAATAGTATTTTAAAAACTTTGAATATTCTAAAAAAATAGGAGGAGAACAAGAATGTCATTGAACCAATTGTTTGATTTAAATGGTAAGACAGCAATCGTTACTGGAGGCGGCAGCGGGTTAGGGCGTGTAATGGCACTGGCATTGGCAGAAGCTGGAGCAAACGTTGTTGTATGTTCACGGCGTTTAGAGGTTTGCGAAGCAGTTGTAAAAGAAATCGAGGCGTTAGGAAGACAGGCACTTGCTCTGTCATTGGATGTCACAGATCGGGAATCTGTCGTTCAAGGTGTTGAGAAAGCACTTTCTCATTTTGGGGAAATCAGAATTTTAGTCAACGGCAGCGGAACAGTTTTTGAGTCTCCTGCTACGGATATGCCTTTAGAACAATGGCAATCTATGATGGATACAAATGTGACTGGAACATTCTTGATGTGTCAGGCAGTTGGTAAACATATGATTAATAACGAATACGGTAAAATCATTAACATTTCTTCTAGTATCGGCTTTAAAGGAGTTGACCCAGAAGCTGTAGATTCTGTCGGATATACAACTAGTAAGGGTGCAGTCATGACTTTAACGAAGGATCTGGCAGTTAAGTGGGGACGACATGGAGTGTATGTAAATTCAATTGCTCCTGGAGTTTTCACTACAGGTATGAACAACCCCGAAATACCGGGAACACTTGTACACAAAGCAGGCCCTTTCATTGCGTCACAAGTTCCAGTTAGAAGATTAGGCAGTGACAATGATTTGGTAGGTGCACTCCTATACTTTGCTTCAGCAGCATCTGATTATTGTACTGGACAAATTTTGACTCTTGATGGTGGACTTGGGGCTAAGTAAATTTCAACCAAATAACGTGGTTGCGTAAATTAATCATACTTAATTACAATTAAAAAATACCAATTTTACTTAACCAAAAATTACGAATACACTGAATTAATAAATTCGAACTAGTTAATTTGCTTGCTGATGAAAGCGATAACAATATGCGATTTAAATAAATATTTATTGGAAGAGGGGATTTTAAGTGAGTGATTTAAAAGATGTAAAAGAAGTAGAAGTATTTCATGCAGGTAATGTTAGTGTAGATGAATTGCCTTGGATTCCATATTTTGGAGATGCGAAGTTTAAGTTGCTTAAAGCCAACCCTGTGACCGGACAGACGGTTACGTTATTATGTGTTCCTGCGAAAATGCAGCTTCCTGCCCATTTCCATTCTGGAACAGTCATTGTATATACCGTCCAAGGGACTTGGAGATATCTCGAGGAGCCTTGGATCTCCAAACCTGGTGACATGGTTTATGAGCCTGCAGGCTCCAAACATACGCCGACAGCTGTAGGGGATGAAGATGTTATCACCTTCAATATTGTAGAAGGAACATTAGACTATTTGGGTGAAGAAGGAGAAATTCTTGCCAGAGACAATTGGGAATCATTCCTGAAAAGATACTATGAATATTGTGCGGCTGAAGGAATTGAGCCTATTGATGTGACTAAATTTTGATAGTTAGATTCATAAAAAAAGGAGAAGCCCGGTGTCCACATGACGAAGAGGCTTCTCTTTTTTCTGGGATTTTTCATTTTAATATTAGTAATAATAATTTATATATTAATATTTTTAATTTTATTTAATTAAAACTTATAAGTATAATCATAAATGTAATAATATTTTCATAATTTTTAATATTCTAACTTAATAGATAATAATGCTAGGAGGAATAATGATAAATGACAGCAGAGACGGTTTTGATTACTGGTGCTACAAAAGGGATCGGATATGAATTCACAAAAGTTTTTGCAGAGCATTATTATAACTTGGTATTAGTTGCAAGAGATTCGGCGTTGTTGGAACAACAAGCCGAGAGTTTAAAAAAGGAATATGGCGTGCAAGTGAATACTTTTGCCGGCGATTTGAGCAGCCATACAACGGTAGAGAGCTTACATCGATACTTGAAAAGCGAAGGAATCGACATCGATATTTTGATTAATAATGCTGGAGCTGGCGGATTAGGGTTGATGACGGAATTGGATATTCAAAAAGAAATGGAATACCTGCAGCTCAACATGATCTCTCTCACGTATTTAACTAAACTGATTGCGGATGACATGGTGAAACGAAAGCAAGGTAAAATTTTAAACGTGGCTTCAACAGCAGCCTTTCAGCCAACTCCACGGATGTCGATGTATGGTGCCAGCAAATCTTACGTCTTATTCTTTACGGAAGCAATTGCTGAAGAACTTAAAGGAACCGGAGTTCAAGCTTCTGTATTATGTCCCCCTTCTACCAAAACGCCGCTCATGCAAGGGTTGGCTTCAACAAGAACAAAAATTTTCATTAAGAACTTAATAGAGCCGCAAGCTGTTGCCAAGTGCGGATTTGAAGGGTTAATGAAGAATAAAACTGTAATCATTCCAGGCTTTAAAAATAAACTCATGGCTAAATCTGTGGGATTGTTGCCAAGGAAATGGGTAACTATCTATACCCGAAAGCTTATCGAACAAAAAGTGTAAATACCATTAAGGTCCTATCCTTGGAAGAGTTGGAGTATTTAAAAGTATTACCTTGATAGATTTACAATGGCAAATAGCTTACATAGTTTTTCAGAAGATATCTTGTTTGGAATAACAAAATCAAAAAAGGGGACTAATGATGAATTTTTTATTATCTAAGGAACATCAAATGATGCAAAAAATGGTACGTGAGTTTGCTCTAAACGAATGTGAACCTACTGCAGCCCAACGTGATGAAGAGGAATACTTTGATATCAATATTTGGCAAAAGATGGCGGAACTTGGTTTATGTGGCATTCCTTGGCCGGTAGAGTACGGAGGTGCAGGTGCCGATTATTTGAGTTATGTGATCGTGGTGGAGGAATTGTCTCGGGTGGACGCTTCAATTGGGACCACACTTTCCGCACATACATCGTTAGCCGGATGGCCGATTTACAAGTTTGGAACGGAACATCAAAAGCAAAAATATTTGCGGGCCATGGCGGAAGGAAAAAACATGGGTGCGTATTGCTTGACGGAATCTGGATCCGGATCTGATGCCAGTGGAATGAGAACAACAGCCGTTTTTGACGGAGATGAATGGGTTTTGAACGGATCGAAGATTTTTATCACCAACGGAGGCTATGCCGACACTTATATCGTTTTCGCACAGACCAACTCTGCACTAAAGCATAAAGGCATTTCTGCGTTTATTGTGGAAAAGGGCTTCCCAGGCTTCTCTGTAGGAAAGAAGGAAAAAAAGATGGGAATTCGCTCTTCCTCCACGACAGAGATCATTTTTGAGGATTGCCGGGTTCCAAAGGACAATCTTTTGGGCCAAGTGGGTGAAGGGTTCCAGATTGCCATGAAGACTCTCGACGGCGGTCGGAACGGAATCGCTTCTCAAGCTGTTGGAATCGCTCAAGGAGCATTTGATAATGCCGTAACATTTGCAAAGGATCGCGTCCAATTTGGCAAACCGATTAGCTCACTGCAAGCTATTCAATTCAAATTAGCCGATATGGCCACAAAAATTCAAGCTGCCCGTTTATTGACGTATCAGGCAGCATGGTGTGAGGATCAAGGAATTCCTTACGGACTTCAATCTGCAATGTCCAAACTATTTGCTGGAGACACCGCCATGGAAGTAGCGGTGGAGGCTGTTCAAGTATTTGGCGGATATGGCTACACAAGGGAATACCCGGTAGAACGATATATGAGAGATGCTAAAATCACCCAAATCTATGAAGGGACGCAAGAGATTCAGCGTCTTGTTATTGCCGGAAATCTGCTTAAAGCATAAAAAAAACTCAATATTAACGAAAACAGGAATGTAATCTATTAAAAAGAAGCAAATGGGCTTGTCAAACGTGAAAGATTTGCTTGGGCATAGTTAGAGCCTTACCGCATGGCAGTGGAAAAAGGAAAAATAAAAGAATTGGCGATTGCAATAGGGGATGATTTTCTACAGCTTGGAGTCAGCTAAGGATGCTGGTATTCCTGTTCCGCTCGCTTTTTTGCAAATCATTGGCAGTTATGGCTTTCAAGAGAAAAGGAGGTTTGTTGGCAAAGTGGTAGAGAAAAAAGCTGACAACGTTGTTGTGGGTGAAATACAGGCGAAGTCGGGGTGTCTAACTCTAAAGTTGTCGTTGCGATTAACAAGATTCCGAAACACCTATCTTTCAAGTAGCGGACTACGGTATTGAGGGGATTTGTTTGAGTTGATTCCGCTTCTAGCGAAAGAAATTAAAAAAAAACTGGTAAATTCTTAAATAAGAACATGTTATTACTCCTGATTAATAAGTGCATCTCTTCTCAATAAAGATCTGCTATCAATAGAGTGATTGATAGACAATAATAAGCTTTTGGAAAGGAATTCGTATATGTTTAAAAAGGTTCTTATTGCTAATCGAGGAGAAATTGCTGTCCGTGTGATTAGGGCGTGTAAGGAAATGGGGATATCTACGGTCGCTGTATATTCTGAAGCAGACCGTGAAGCTTTGCATGTACGTCTAGCAGATGAAGCCTATTGCATTGGACCACACCTATCATCTAAGAGCTACTTGAATATGACCAATTTATTAATTGTTGCTCAAATTTCACATGCAGATGCTATCCATCCCGGCTATGGATTTTTAGCGGAAAGTGCAGAATTTGCTAATTTATGTATTGAAAACGATATCATTTTTATTGGGCCATCACCTGAGGCCATCAGTAAGATGGGGGCGAAAGCGGTAGCGAGAGAAACGATGGAATACGCTGGCGTACCAATTGTCCCAGGTACGGATGGGATTATTGAAGATATTGATGAAGCTGTTTTTACAGCAAGACGTATCGGGTATCCAGTTATTGTTAAAGCCACTGCGGGTGGTGGTGGAAAAGGAATGCGGGTTGCTAAATGCGAGGAAGAGTTAAAAAATGCGATTTCAATGGCGCAGCAAGAAGCAGCTACAGCTTTTGGTAATGCAGGTGTTTATTTAGAAAAGTACATTGAAGAGCCTCGACACATTGAAATCCAAATTATGGGTGATTCCTTTGGCAATGTCGTGCACTTAGGGGAACGTGATTGCTCAATCCAGAGACGCCATCAAAAGCTAATTGAAGAAGCGCCATCCCCTGCACTTGATGAAGAACTAAGAATGAAAATGGGAGAGGCGGCATTAAAAGCCGCGAAGGCAGTACAATATTCAGGGGCAGGTACCATTGAATTTTTACTAGATAAACATAAAAATTTTTACTTTATGGAAATGAATACTCGTATTCAAGTTGAACACCCAGTTACAGAACTTATAACAGGAGTAGACTTAATCAAAGAACAATTACTTGTTGCCTCAGGTCATAGGCTATCTGTCAAACAAGAAGATATTCATATCAATGGTTGGTCGATCGAATGCCGGATTAATGCAGAAAATCCTGATAAAAAATTTATGCCATCCCCTGGGAAAATTGGATTATACCTACCTCCGGGTGGATTTGGAATCCGAGTCGATAGCGCAGTTTATCCAGAATATACGATCTCACCATTTTATGATTCGATGATTGCCAAATTAATCGTACATGGAAAAACTCGTGAAGAAGCAATTGCAAGGATGAAGCGAGCCTTAAGCGAGTTCGTCATTGAAGGAATTGATACAACAATCGCTTTCCACCTTCGCTTATTAGAACATCCGGATTTTATAGCTGGTAATTTCAACACGAAATTTTTAGAGATGAATGATCTAACGGTTTCCACTAAGTAACTAGTGGTGATTTGAAGTATTCAGTGGCACTAGTTCATTTAGTGAAGAGAAGAGGTAATGGATTTGGAAAAACAATTTTTCAAATTATTGATTAGAATGGCCAGATAATCGGGACTGAACCTATGTGTGGAGATTTCATAGATCCTAAAAAATCGGAAATGAGTAAAGAAAAAATGATAGAAATTAAATTGTAGAAGGAGTGTTTCCTCATGTTTAAAATGAATGACATTAAAGAATTAATTCGAGCGGTGGACCGTTCTTCAATTGGAGAATTAACGATTAAAGGTGAAAATGATCACCAAATAACGATTAGTAAACAAATGAATGTCGGACAATCAGCGCTTATCGAAGAAACGCAAGTCCCAGCAAATATTGCTTTCTCACCTGTGAAAGTGGAAGCGGCACCCGTTCAAAAGCAGGAAGAAATACAAGCACCAGCGGCGACAATTGCTGATGACACATCGATTCATAAAATTACTTCCCCAATGGTGGGAACGTTTTATACGGCTCCATCACCTGATTCTGATGCCTATGTAAGAGTGGGAGATCAAATAAAAGAAGACACAGTGTTATGTATTGTGGAAGCCATGAAGCTTATGAATGAGCTTGAAGCGGAAGTTAGTGGTGAAATTGTTGAAATCTTTGTGGAAAATGGTCAGGTTGTTGAATATGGCCAGCCCTTGTTCCTCGTAAAAACAGCATAAACAATAAAATTTAAACACTGATAGGAGAGGAACCACAGCATGGATATGTTCGATAAAATCGAGATCATGGAAGAACGACGGGAAAAAGTGAAGCTGGGGGGCGGTTATGCACGGATAGATGCCCAGCATGACCGCGGGAAGCTTACTGCTAGAGAGCGAATCGAACTATTAGTGGATGAAGGGACATTCGTTGAAATAAACCCATTTATAGAAAATCGCGGCCTTGAATATGGATCTGGGGAGGCTCCAGGAGAAGGGGTTGTTACAGGTTACGGTAAGGTCGATGGGTGCCTTATTTTCCTTTTTGCTCAAGATTTTACTGTTTTCGGCGGAGCCCTTGGCGAAATGCATGCGACAAAGATTACCAAAATCATGGATTTAGCTGCAGAAAATGGAGCACCTATAATCGGGTTAAATGACTCAGGTGGAGCAAGAATTCAAGAAGGTGTTTTATCACTAGATGGATATGGACACATTTTCTATCGAAACTCCATTTATTCAGGAGTAATTCCACAAATTTCCGTGATTATGGGACCTTGTGCCGGGGGGGCTGTTTATTCTCCTGCGATTACAGATTTCGTTTTCATGGTAGAAAAAACTAGTCAAATGTTTATTACAGGTCCAAAGGTAATTGAGTCGGTAACGGGAGCAAAGATTAATAGTGAGGATTTAGGTGGTGCGTCCGTTCATTCCACAATAAGTGGAAATGCCCATTTTACTGGACCAACGGAAGAAGACGTATTAAACGAAGTCAGGAGATTAATTGGCTACTTGCCATCAAACTATGAAGAAAATCCACCTTACAAAGAGCCAGTAAATAAAGTTCCTTTAGATGAAAGAATCGATGAACTTCTTGATGTTGTCCCGATTGATGGAACGAAGGTTTATGATGTGCGTAAGGTGATTCATTTAATTGTTGATGATCAAGATTTCATGGAAGTCCAGCCTAAATTCGCTAAAAACATTGTCGTTGGCTTTGGCCGTATAAACGGCGATACAGTCGGTATAATCGCAAATAATCCGAAGATGATGGCTGGTGGTCTTGATATTGATTCATCTGACAAATGTGCTCGCTTCATCCGATTCTGTGATTGCTTTAAGATTCCATTAATTACATTTGAAGACGTGAGTGGCTTTATCCCAGGAATTCAACAAGAGCATGGCGGGATTATCCGGCATGGGGCGAAAATTTTATATGCCTATTCGGAAGCTTTGGTTCCCAAAATTACAGTGATTCTTCGAAAAGCATATGGTGGGGCTTACGTTGCCCTAAACAGTAAAGCAACCGGGGCAGACTTAGTATTTGCTTGGCCTAATGCGGAAATTGCGGTTATGGGACCATCCGGGGCTGCCAATATCATTTTTGCAAAAGAGATTAATGAAAGTACAGATCCGGAGGCCTTTAGGCAAGAAAAAATCAACGAATACCGCGAACGGTTTGCCAATCCTTACGTCGCATCAGCTAATGGCATTGTTGATGATGTAATTGACCCGAGGGATACAAGAAAAAGTATCGCTAGTGCATTGGAAATGCTAAAAAACAAGAAGAAAGCATTACCTAAGAAAAGGCATGGAAATATCCCTTTATAAACCTTTTCTTTAATAGATTATGAACTACCTATATTAATAGGAAGAAAAACATCTAAAGACGACAAATGAAAAAAACCTAGCGTAAATTGAGATGGTATAGAAGGGAGAGAGCGATAGCATAGGGATTGATGCTTAGCGCAACTTAAAATGGATAAAAAAATAGTGGACCAATTTTCAGAATTTGAGATCCCAAGTTATGAACAGTGGCGTGATCTAACAGAACAATCTTTAAAAGGAGCTTCTTTTGAAAAAAGACTTATTACAGAAACTTATGAAGGAATTTTACTTCAGCCGATGTATCGAAAGGAGGATGCCGCCACTCTTCCTTTTCTGCAGTCTTTGCCAGGTATGGCCCCTTTTACTCGCGGCACTAAAACGCTTATAAATGGATGGGAAATCAATCAGGAAATCAATGTTGGAATACCCACTTCTTTTAATAAAGTAGCACGGCATGACCTTAGCAAGGGGCAAACCTCATTAAATATCGTCCTTGATACACCAACGAAACGTGGAATAAATGCGAATGAAGCTACCTCAGAAGTAGGGAAAGCGGGACTATCGATTTCAGGGGTAACCGATGTAGCCGGTGCACTAAAAGATATTGACTTTGGTAATGTTCCTTTTCACGTTAGTGCTGGGGCAAATTCATTGCCAATCCTAGCTCTGATTATCGCTCATCTAGAACAGTCCGGACGACAAGTGGAGGAATTACATGGGTGTATTGGAATGGATCCACTCGCAGAACTGGTAGCAAATGGAACATTGGCTTACGAGTTGGAAGATTGTTATACATTGATGGCCGACATAACAAAATGGGCAAATGAGAATACCCCCCATTTACAAACGGTTCTAATCCATGGAAATGTCTATCATGACGGTGGAAGTAGTACGGTTGAAGAATTAGCTTTTTCCTTATCAACAGGTGTCGAATATCTACAGGCACTAACTTCCCAAGGAATTGATATAAATAAAGCCGCCAGCAGTATCCGTTTTTCGTTCTCAATCGGTTCCGGTTATTTTATGGAAATTGCCAAACTTCGTGCCGCAAGAACTCTTTGGTCCAGAATTGTAGAAGCCTTTGGTGGGAATGAAGACGCCCAGAAGATGACGATGCATGCACGAACATCTGCATGGACAAAAACTGTTTTTGATCCCTATGTGAATATGCTGCGTGCTACAACAGAAGCATTTTCTGCAGCAGTCGGTGGAGCTGACAGTATTCATGTTAGTTGCTTTGATGAAGCGATTCAAAAGTCTACCGCTTTTTCACGACGAATTGCACGGAATGCCTCCATTATTTTAAAAGAAGAAGCTCATATTGCGAGGACAATCGATCCAGCCGGTGGCTCATGGTACGTAGAAGTACTGACAAATGAGGTTGCCAAAAAGGCATGGGGACTCTTCCAGGAAACAGAGCGAAAAGGTGGGATTTTCCAGTCGTTAATAAAAGAATTCCCACAAAATTTGGTTCAACAAACAGCTTCAAAACGGGTAGGGAACATTGCTAGTCGAAAGGATATATTTGTTGGGACAAATATGTATGTGAATATTGAAGAAAAAGGAATAGATTGGTTAGCTATTGATGAGGCGTCTCAAATTGATGATCATATCAATAAGGTTAAAGGTCGAGCACATAGACCGGTTGAAAGCTTAGCTGCAATTCCCAATAAAACAGAAGCGTCGATTCAGGTAGCGAAACAAGGTGCATCGTTAGGTGAAATTGCAGAAGCAACAGGTAGAAGGTCTGAATCTGTTGTCAGCGTTAAAGCAATCCGTCCTACGAGAGGTGCCATTCAGTTTGAACAACTCCGTCAAACCATCAATGAAAATGCAGAAAAGGCAGGTAATCGTCCAAAAGTTTTTCTAGCGAACTTAGGACCTATATCAGCTTATAAAGCGCGGGCTGAATTTGCATCAGGATTTTTTGGAGTTGGTGGCTTCGATGTTATTCAAAACAATGGATTTACTTCTGCAAAAGAAGCAGCAGATGCAGCTATTGCTTCAAACGCCGGTATTGTCATCATTTGTGGAAAAGATGAAGACTACCAACAAACAGCGGTTCCTCTTGCAAAGACGATTAAAAATGCAGCAGAACAAGCAATTGTTTTATTAGTAGGAAAGCCTAGCGAAGAGTACGAAGTCAGCTTTAAAGAGGCTGGAATATCTGAGTATATTCACGCTGGCTCAAATTGCTATGACGTGCTAAGTCAACTTCTAGATAAGAAAGGAGTTGCTGCATTATGACAAAACCAGATTTCAGCCAAGTAAAATATAAGGATGAAAGAATAGCAGAATATAGCGAGTGGCGTAAACAAGCAGAAAAACTTTCTGGAAAGTCTTTTGAAGAATTAACAGTTCCGACTTATGAAAAAATTGATGTAAAGCCTCTTTACACAAATATGGACACACAAGGAATGAATCATTTAGATTATGTGGCGGGAATCGCACCATTCTTTCGAGGTCCCTACCCAGCTATGTATAAATCACAACCTTGGACGGTTCGTCAATATGCTGGCTTTTCTACAGCGGAAGAAAGTAATGCGTTTTACCGCAGAAACTTAGCTGCAGGACAAAAAGGGCTTTCGATCGCATTTGATTTAGCCACACATCGTGGGTATGATTCGGATCATCCTAGAGTCGTAGGCGATGTGGGAAAAGCCGGCGTTGCCGTTGATTCCATTCTAGACATGAAGATTTTATTTGATGGAATCCCATTAGACCAGATGTCTGTTTCGATGACGATGAACGGAGCTGTCCTGCCAATTATGGCTTTTTACATCGTGGCAGCTGAAGAACAAGGAGTTCCCCAAGAGAAGCTTTCTGGAACAATACAAAATGATATTTTAAAAGAATATATGGTTCGTAATACGTACATCTTTCCTCCAGAACCGTCAATGAAAATTATAGCAGATATCTTTGAATACACGTCCCAGCATATGCCGAAATTTAATTCCATTAGCATCTCCGGTTATCATATGCAAGAAGCGGGGGCTACGGCCGATATAGAGTTGGGCTATACCCTTGCAGATGGATTAGAATATGTCAAAACGGGTTTAAAAGCAGGGATTGATATTGATCGATTTGCTCCACGACTTTCCTTCTTCTGGGCAATCGGAATGAATTACTATATGGAAGTGGCTAAAATGCGCGCAGCTCGTTTAATTTGGGCGAAGCTAATGAAAAGGTTTTACCCGAAAAATGAAAAGTCGTTAGCACTTCGAACCCATTCGCAAACATCTGGATGGAGCTTAACAGAGCAAGACCCATTCAATAATGTTTCACGTACCTGTATTGAAGCGATGGCTGCTGCTCTTGGTCATACACAATCCCTACATACAAACGCACTGGATGAGGCGATTGCGTTACCGACCGATTTTTCTGCCCGAATAGCTCGAAATACCCAACTATACCTACAGGATGAAACGGGGATAACCAACGTATTAGATCCATGGGGCGGCTCCTATTACGTGGAGTCACTTACGGCTGAATTACTTGAAAAAGCCTGGGAACATATTGAAGAAATCGAAGCACTTGGTGGAATGGCAAAAGCCATTGAAACAGGACTGCCAAAGATGAGAATTGAAGAAGCCGCTGCTAGAAGACAAGCGCATATTGATTCTGGTAAAGAATCGATCATTGGAGTGAATAAATACCGTTTAGAAAAAGAGGACCCTCTTGAGATATTAGATATTGATAATACTGCTGTCCGTGAAGCGCAAATTCGCCGCTTAGAGCAACTCCGGGCAGAAAGGGATAAAGCAAAGGTAGAAGCAGCACTTCAAGCGATTACAAAAGCGGCTGAAACTGGAGAAGGAAACCTCTTAGAGCTAGCGGTAAATGCAGCTCGCGCTAGAGCGAGCCTAGGAGAAATTTCGAATGCATACGAACAAGTAGTAGGGAGACATAAAGCAGTAATTCGTTCGATTAGCGGAGTGTACAGTACAGAGTTTGGGGAAAAGGAACAAGTGAAAATTGTCCGTGAAATGTCCGATCATTTTGAAGAGAATGAAGGCCGACGCCCTCGAATTATGATTGCAAAGATGGGACAGGACGGACATGACCGCGGAGCTAAAGTGATTTCTACTGCATTTGCAGACCTTGGTTTTGATGTTGATATTGGTCCCTTATTCCAAACCCCAGAGGAAGCAGCCCTACAGGCCGTGGAAAATGATGTACATGTTCTAGGGATGAGCTCTCTTGCTGCTGGTCATAAAACATTACTTCCTCAAGTCGTGGAAGAGCTGAAGCGTTTAGGCCGTGAAGATATTGCCGTCGTGATTGGCGGTGTTATTCCTGCTCAAGATTACAGTTACTTAATAGAAAAAGGAGCAGCTGCCATATTTGGACCAGGAACGGTTATCCCGATTGCCGCACAACAGGTGATAGAAGAATTAAATCGTCGTCTCGGATTGGTTACTTAAATGACAGAAAAAATATCGCCAAGACGAAGACACCTTACGGTTGATGAATATGTGCAGGGTGTGATGAATGGAAATCGTGCAATTATTGCTCAAGCGATCACCTTAGTTGAAAGCAATTTACCCAAACACATGGAAATGGCACAAAAGGTGCTGAAAGAACTGATTCCATATACAGGAAAATCAATTCGGATCGGCATTACAGGGGTTCCTGGAGCTGGTAAGAGCACGTTAATCGAATCCTTTGGTATGATTCTCTGTGAGCAAAATCACCGTGTAGCGGTATTAGCCGTTGACCCAACTAGCAGTGTATCTAGAGGAAGTATTCTAGGTGACAAAACACGAATGGAACATCTTTCTCGCCACCCACATGCATATGTTCGACCGTCACCATCAAGTGGCACGTTAGGAGGGGTCACTAGAAAAAGCCGTGAAACCCTTCTTATTTGTGAGGCAGCAGGGTATGACGTAATAATCGTGGAAACCGTGGGAGTCGGCCAAAGTGAAATAACCGTCCGGTCCATGGTGGATTTTTTCCTAGTTATTATGCTGACTGGTGCAGGGGATGTGCTACAAGGAATGAAAAAAGGGGTGATGGAATTAGCTGATGCTATTTTCATTAATAAAGCGGATGGCGAAAACAAACAAGCTGCCCTGAATGCAAAGATGGAATACAATCGACTCCTGCATTTCTTACAGCCAATCACCGAGGGTTGGGAAACAAAAGCATTTACTGTGTCTGCCTTAACGGATGAAGGAGTATCTCACATTTGGAAGGTTATTCAGGAATATAAACAAGTTACCAGTAGGACTGGTTTTTTTGGAAAAAGAAGAAAAGAACAAATGATTGACTGGTTTCATTCTATGATAGAGGCCCAATTAAAGGCGAGATTTTATGGTAATCCATCGATGAAAAAGAACATTTCTAAAATGGAAGGGTTACTTCTTAACGGCCATACTTCTCCCACACTCGCAGTCCAACAATTATTCAACATTTATGATGAAAATAGATAGGAAAAGGAAGGCTTTTCATTAAGAAGAGAAAAGGGATACCGGGTATAGCCTAATATATTACCTTAACAATATACCGTTAATTAATATCATGTACCAATAACGGTATAAAATTAGAAGGTAAAATAAAGAAATGGAAAAGATGTTTTCCATCCATCAAATCGAATCAAACAATCTTCAATAAAGGAGAATGAATTATGAGTCATGTTTATATTTTAGGTGGGGCTAGGACGCCATTCGGGAGTTTTGGTGGGGTATTAAAGGATGTTTCTGCCATCGATCTTGGAGTGATAGCAAGTAAAGGAGCCATTGAAAAAAGTAATATTTCAGTTGAAGAGGTTGAGCATGTTTTTGCTGGGAATGTGATACATACTTCGAAAAATGCCTCCTACCTTTCCAGGCATATTGCTTTGAAAGCTGGGATTCCAATCGAGAGCCCCGCTTTAACTCTCAATCGTTTATGCGGTTCTGGATTGCAAGCGGTTGTATCGGCAGCTCAGTCGATTATTTTAAAGGATGCTGAAGTTGCCCTAGCCTTGGGAACCGAAAATATGAGCCAATCTCCTCACGTATTACGAGATGTCCGCTTTGGTAGGGGTTTACAGTCTCCACAAATGGACGACATGCTTTGGGCGACTTTGAGCGATGAGTATATAGGGTGTGGGATGGGATTAACAGCGGAAACTCTTGCTGAAAAATATGAACTAACCCGAGACGATCAAGATAGTTTAGCTGTCCAATCACACCAAAAGTCAGCAAAAGCCCAACTGACGGGACGATTTCAACAAGAGATTTCCCCGGTCACGATATTCACAAAAAAAGGAAAGGAAATAACCATTTTAGAAGACGAACATATTCGCCATAATACTTCAATTGAAGGATTAGCGAAACTGAAACCAACCTTTAAAAAGGATGGGACCGTAACGGCAGGTAATGCCAGTGGTATTAATGATGGGGCAGCTGCCTTAATACTTGGAAGTGAATCCTTCCTTCAAACCAATCACAATGTGAAGCCATTGGCAAGAATCATATCCTGGGGGATTGCGGGGGTAGACCCAAATATTATGGGCATTGGACCAGTTCCTGCTAGTCAATTAGCCTTACGGAAAGTCGGACTCAATATTGAAGATATCGATTTGTTCGAAATCAATGAAGCATTCTCTGCCCAGTATCTTGCAGTAGAGAGAGAGCTTGGATTGAAACGGGAAAAAGTTAACGTCAATGGTGGAGCAATCGCATTAGGTCATCCAGTTGGGGCTAGTGGAGCTAGAATTATATATTCATTGGCCCTGGAGTTAAGGAATCGTGGAAAGAAGTATGGACTAGCCTCCCTCTGTATTGGAGGAGGACAAGGAATCTCAGTAATCATTGAGGCTCTATGAATGATATTACAAAATGAATTTCTGTAAGACACCTGACATGGTCCGCACTTCTAATGTTGAGGACCTAATTCCACAATGACGTCAAAAGGGGATTCGGTTATTCATCCTCGCATGACCAAAAAGCTGATAACGTATCATCACCAGCAAACGAAATCAGAGCCGAACGAAAATATTCTGACTAAGCGAGAAAAAGAAATGTTGCTTGAGTTGACCAAAGGTCTTAGTAACCAAGAAATCGCTGAAGCCTTATTTATCAGTGATAAGACGTCAAAATTCACATCAATAAGATTTTCAAAAAGCTGAATGTGAAAAGCCGTTCACAGGCAGTCAGTTATGCCGTTGAATCAACTTGTTCCATTTTCATAAATCGTAATCACTTAAAAAGTTAAAAGAACTGTTCAGTACCTTGATTATTCTTCTTTAATAACAGATCTGGAATAAATCTTAAGTTATATATGGATCTAGAACCAATAGATGAAAAATTACATCTTATGATTAATTTTCAGAAAAGTAGAAATGTTAAACGGTATATTAAATCTTAGTTTACTAGATTCATCATCTTTAAATGAATTGTTTATGAAGAACAAATGTTTAGTGAGAAAATAGTTATATAGGATAAGGGGATGCGGTATGAAGAGGAAAAAAATCAGTAAGATTCTTACAGGGACCTTAGTTGTTGGCATGTTATTATCTCAAGGCGCCCCGTATAATGTAATGGCGAAAAGCCCGTTTGAGTTGAATCCAGTTGATCATGCGGAAGAAATTCTAAAGAGCCTGTCTGCGGAACAAAGAAAGGCATTAGAGCAATTGGATGCCACTCCAAACTTTACGATTTCTCCGGATATTAATGCAAATAGTCCGGAATTAGTCAAAGTCATTGTCGAATTTGAGCAGGCGCCAGCCAAAATAGAAGTGATGAAAAAAGCGGCGAAAGGAAAGAAACTATCTTCTGCAGATGCGAATGAGAAAGTGGAAAAAGCTCATAAAGATTTTAAACAGCATGTGCAATCATTGAAATCACAGAAAAACGTGACTAATTACAAAGTGGAAGATGTAAAGATCACAAGAGAGTATAAAAACGCCATCAACGGTGTAGCGATGACACTGCCTGGTGTGGCAGTTAAGGATTTGCTGCAATCTGGAGTAGTTAAACGTATTTTTAAAGATTACGAAGTGAAAGTGGAACCACCTGTAAAATCGAAAGAAGCCATCGAGCCGAAAATGGCAGACAGTATTCCGCAAATTGGCGTGGACAAACTTCATGCCGAGAACATTACCGGCAAGGGAATTAAAGTCGGTGTTCTTGATACAGGTATTGACTACAATCATCCTGACTTAAAAGAAGCTTATAAAGGCGGATATGATTTTGTAGATAATGATGTCGATCCAATGGAAACGACCTACGAGGATTGGATAAATGCTGGCAAGCCGGAAGACCCAGGCTATGTGTATTACACAAACCATGGGTCACATGTCGCAGGGACGATTGCAGCCCAAAAGAAAAACAATGTGGATTATGCTGTGAAAGGGGTAGCACCTGAAGTAGATTTATATGCGTATAGAGTATTGGGGCCTTGGGGAGGGGGATATACTGAAGGAATTCTCGCTGGAATCGATAAAGCGATTGAAGATGGCATGGACGTCATCAATATGTCGCTTGGCGCGCAGACTAACGATCCTTTATACGCCACTTCTGTCGCAGTAAATAACGCCATGCTTACAGGCTTGGTGACCGTCGTTGCTGCAGGTAACGCCGGACCTAACGAAAAAACTCTTGGTTCTCCGGGAACAGCGGCTCTTGGCATATCAGTAGGTGCAAGCGATGCTTCCATGTCCATTCCTGCCTTTAATGGAAGCGCTTCCGACGAGAAATTTGAAAATATGCAGCTGCTAGGCAAAGATTTTTCTGATAGATTAGAAGAATTGCAAGGAAAATCCTTACCAATTGTATTTGCGGGACTTGGTAAAGCATCTGATTTTGCTGGGAAAGATGTCAGCGGGAAAATTGCGTTGATTCAGCGCGGAGAAATTGCGTTTGATGAAAAAATCAAAAACGCCAAAAAAGCTGGGGCTAAATCAGTGATTGTGTATAACAATGTTGACGGGCAAATACCTGCCTACTTGGGTGAGGCCGTCGGGTTAATCCCTTCATTCCGCCTGTCAAAAGCGGATGGTGAGCGTTTAAAGGGGATGGGCGAAGGTTCTTTCACATTTGAAACGTTAAATAACACAAAAACGGAAGGCGATCATTTAGCAGATTTCAGTTCTCGTGGACCGGTAAATGGAAATTATGATATTAAGCCGGATGTAGTCGCTCCAGGTGTGTCGATATTCTCTACGACACCGGAATTCATCAACGATCCGCAGGACGGCATTAATTACGGGAATGCCTATGTACGCATGTCGGGTACATCGATGGCTACGCCACACGTGGCAGGAGCAGCAGCATTGATTTTGCAGGAGAATCCGGAATACACTCCTTTCGATGTAAAAGCGGCACTCATGAATACATCGAATGATTTAAAAGGGAATAATTCTGTATACGAAGTGGGTGCAGGACGAATCGATGCCTATCAAGCGGTTCATACAGATACATCCATCAAAGTATGGGATAAGACAAAAAATATCGAAAATGGAAACGTCGTAGAAATTGACGAACAAACAGGTTCTATCGTATTCGGCAGATATTATAAAAAAGGTAATGGACCAATTGATGCAAGCAAAAAGGTGACGGTTCAAAACAACAGCCAGGAAGAGAAATCTTTTAAACTAGAAGTGGAGTATCACGGTGAGCGAAAAGGCATTCAAGATGCAGTGAAGAACGGTGTAAAAGTGGCGGTGCCTTCATCGATTACAGTGGGAGGCGGCCAAATAGAGGAGCTCCAGCCAAAAATAACGATTCCAACCAGCGCTTCGGCAGGAAGATATGAAGGGTACATTCATGTGACCAATACCAACAATCCAGACGAAACCTATCAAATTCCATTTGCTGTCATGGCGACGGAAAAAGGATTTGATTATGTCAAAGCGACTAGACCATCCGTGACAAATACAACACCTTTCTGGGAACTTAATGACACAAGGATCCATTTCATCATGAAGTTGAACAGTCCAATGACAACCATGGATGTGCTTGTAAAAGACAGTAAAACAGGAAAATCTGTAGGGTTCATAGGGACAGCGAACACTAACTTTCCAATAGATAGAGAAGTGTATCTTACAGGTGCGTTCAGCGGTACGGTCTTACCATTTACAAATGATCCGTCCCAGCCAATCAGTGATATTCCTATAAAGCTTCCAGCAGGCGACTATATACTGGAACTGATTGCACACGATGAGGAAGGGAAAACATATGTGGTAGACAATCCACTTATCGTGGACAATACAGCACCAGAAGTCAACATGGATATAAAATCGGGTGTAATCGAAATCAATGATTCTTTGTTTACAGTAGAAGATGGCCAAAAAGCGGTGTGGCTGCATGGAACAGCTAAGGATGAGACAGTGGATCTATTACAATCTAAAGGGTTGGACATCGATCAATCGTCCAACACTATGGCTTACTATACAGGTGCCTCTGGATATATGGCTGGGTTCTTCCCGATTCAAGCGAATGGAGATGTGAAGTTAGGTATTGAGGAAAGTGATATTGCAAAACAACCTATGAGATTGTGGTTGAGAACGTGGGATACTGCAACGGCAGTTGGTTACCAAAAGTATTACTTCATGAAAGAAGGAACGGAATATACGACTTCCAGTTATAACAAGAAAGAGTTAAAAGTCGACGATAGCTTTACGATGACACTAAGCCTTAATAATGTGAAGCAGCTTGTCTCGGGAGAATTTAATGTAGAGTACTACAAAGACTTCTTCAAGTTTTCGAATGTGAAGCTGAACAATGCAGTCAAACAATATGCAAAGGAAAAAGGCTTACAGGTATCACTAGATAAACCTGTTGTGACGGAAGGTACATTCAATAATAGTTTGAAAATCGGTGCTTCCATTACTGGAAATGCATTCAGAGGACTGGATGGAGACATGCCGTTCCTCGATGTAACGTTTAAAGTATCGAATGATGAAGTTTACGATGAAATTCCTGGATTTGAGGTAAAGAAGGGGTCTTATAAGAAATCCGGACAAACAGCAGACACTGCTATTCCTTTTTACGGCACTGAAGATCTTAAATTAATTCCTACACATACACAGTTGCTGGGATCCATCTTGCCGGAAGCATTTTTGATATATGAATCAGGAGCAGTATTTTTGAAAAAAGCGGATTACTCAAAAATAGGAGCACAAGTATACGCTCTCTCTAGAAGTGGTAAAAAATATCCAGGAACAATTGATAAGAGTGGAAAATTCACAGTCAATGATATTCCTGCTTCCGATCAAGTATATACAGCTGTTTTCGATGTTCCTGGGCATCTTAAAGTGATGAAGAAATTCATTCCTGGATATGATGCAAATGGAGAGCTACGAGGGCAATTTTTAAGAATTGGTCAGAGAAGTCTTGCAGGCGATGTGAATGGCGACAAAATGGTTGATATCCTCGATATCCAGAGTGTTGTGGATGCATATGGTATGAAGGATGCATCCATCGTGCCGCAAGATATCAATCAAGACGGTGTGGTAGACGAAACGGACATTCGCTTAGTTGAGAAAAACTTCTTAACGAAAGGACCGGATGCACCTGCCGATAAACAGCCAAAAGAAAAAATTGGCAAAAAAGGTCTGGAATACTTCCTGCGCCTGATCGGACTGGAGCCAAAGCAATAGCAAGAAAAGAAGGTGAGGAATGCAGAGCATTCCTCACCTTCTTTTTTATAAAATAAGAAGAGCAGAGTTAAGAAAAGTTGATAAGTCCTCTTTTTAGAAGATATGTACGGAGTACCAGATTTCTTGAACAAAAGGGCACTGACCCTTGCTTTTTATTCAAAAAGGAGTATTTAGCATATATGGAAAAAGAAGAAGTTCATTAATTTAATATCAGAAAAAATGAAACTTGTCCGAACATGATTTTGTTCAGTTAATTGTTTGTAAAAATGGTGGTACGCCTAAAGAAAAAACAATGGATGGTAAGATATGGTGGAAAGAAATCGAGTATAGAGGGGATTTTCGTTTGCAACAAAATTTGAGTATTAACCATTACCGTATATTGGATCAATATGATTATCGTTGGCATAGTTCTTTTAATAAGGCTCTTTTCGTAAAGATTGTTGTTATTAAAACGAAACTATTTAAGGTTGATTGGAGCGAAAGTGCGAGACTCCTGCGGGAGCAGCGGGACAGGTGAGACCCCACAGGCGTTTACGCCGAGGAGGCTCACCGCCCGCACCAAGGAAAGCGAGCATCTGGAGGGGAAATCAACCACAACTCACTCCCTGGTACAAAGTATGTGAAAACAGCTTTTAATAAAGAAGAGAGTTTAAGTCGTTTAAATGAATTACAGTAGGTGGGGACATCGAGATAGACAAAGGTATAGGGATGGGGATATATGAAGATTAAGATTTTATTTACAGTATTGATAATCAGTATAGGGATTAATTTGTTTTTATTTGGAAGATGGTTAATTTTTGAAAAAGCGTATGAACCGTCCGAAAGTGAACAGGCTATTTTAAGAAAAATGGTGCAGAAAACAGTTGAGAGTAAAGAGTTTAAAAAGTTAGCAGAAAAAGAGAATATTATTGCTATTGATGCAAACATGGATAAAAATAAAGGTTGAATGTTCCACTACTATTTTGGAGTATGTGTCCGTACTGATATACAAACCTATCTGTTTGCTTGCAGTAATGAACAATACTCAGAATTGGAAAGCGCAGTAACGACTTATTCCATATATCAAGTAGAACCCCGAATTCCATTTAAAAAATAGAGAAATGCCAAAAAATAACTGAAATAAAAGAAAGCCTATTTCCTTACATAACAAGGATCCTAGGCTTTCTTTATTATTATAGGTGTTTAATTTACAATTTTGAAGTTAAACTCAATTTTTTTTCCAAACTGGTGTACGTTTTACTTGCTTCCGTCATAGTCTAATTTTTTTACAGCATAGAGTATATTTCTTCTTATGCGAGAAATGATAAATCCGAGAGAAAGGGGGGCGTTTCATATTTTTTTCTCCGGTTTATTTAAAAGGAAACGTTATTCTAAATACCAGCAAACAAACCAAAATGTTTATTCAGAAAAACTTAGTTCGATAGAACATTATCCGCTGTATCCTGATTTATCGATGAATATACAAGTACTTCAGCAGATGTTTCACCATGCTCCGGATCTGGTGATTCGCCACTTCGAATTCGCCGGAAAGGGAACAAAGGCAGCTTTAGTATACGTAGATGGTTTAACAGATAAAAATTCAATAAGCAGAAATGTTCTAAGTGCCATGATGCAATCCTCTTTCGACCCAAAGAAGGGATTGCCTACAACTATAGGGGATGTTGAAGAAGTCCATTCATGGAAATCCGTTGAAAATGCACTTTTTGCAGGTGACAGCGCCTTATTCATCCAAGGGGAAACTAAAGCGTTTCTTTTGGATACAAAAGGATGGCCTCAAAGAGCGATTGAAGATCCGAAGTTAGAAACATCACTGAAAGGTGCCCACCAGGGATTTGTAGAGACCGGAAGTCAGAATGTAGCAATGTTGCGAAGGTATATTCCTAACCGAGAATTGATCATAAAGGAACTTACAGTGGGTGTTCGCGGAAAGTCAAAGGTCTTTATCGTTTATTTGGGAGATGTTGCTAGTAAAGAAGTACTGCAGGAACTTGAAGACAGAATCAAACAAATTCAAATGGACGTGATAATTAATACTGGTGAACTATCTGAACTCATTGAAGATAACCCATATTCCCCGTTTCCTCAGTTTATATTAACCGAGAGGCCGGACGCAACAGCTTCACAAATTCTTCAAGGTCGATTTGCCGTTATCGTCGATCGTTCGCCATCTGTTTTAATTGCTCCGGTAACATTAATGTCTTTTCTTCAGAGTATTGATGATTACAGCACACGCTGGTTAGCTGCATCATTGATACGGTTGTTGCGCTTTTTCGCTTTTATGATCACATTGTTTCTACCTTCAACATATGTAGCCGTTATATCCTATAATTACGAAGTCATTCCTTTAAAGCTTTTTTTATCCATAGCCGAATCACGGGTGGTTGTTCCCTTTCCGCCAATCATAGAAGCACTCTTGATGGAGGTTACCATTGAAATGATGAGAGAAGCAGGCGTTCGTCTTCCGGCTCCAATAGGCCAAACGGTCGGAATTGTGGGAGGAATTGTGATCGGACAGGCAGCTGTTCAGGCAGGTATAGTAAGCAATATTATGGTGATTATCGTTTCTGCAACGGCAATCGGCTCATTTATCATTCCAAATTATGACATGGGGACGGCTATCCGAATGCTGCGATTTCCAATGATGTTATTAGCAGTCATGTTTGGAAGTGTCGGAATCATGATTGGTGGCATGACGTTGATAGCCCATTTAATTAGTCTTGAATCGCTGGGAACTCCGTATGCAAGCCCATTAGCTCCTTTCCGGTTTGCTGATATGAAGGACTCATTTATTCGTTTCCCTTTATGGAAAATGATTACAAGACCAAAAAGTGTAAGGAACATTCAATCCAATCGTCAGGGAAAGCCTAAAAGATAAGGTGAGGAAAATGAAAAAATACACTCATAATGAAATCACCATCCTGCAATATATTTTTTTAATTGTTGGGACCCAAATGGGGGTCGGTTTTTTGTCGCTTCCTAGAGTTGTTGCCGAAAAGGGTGGAACAGACGGCTGGATGGGCCTCATCATTGGTTGGATATTAAGTGTTGCTGCCAGTATTATTATAGTGAAAACGGCTGCGAAGTACCCAAATGACACGTTTTACGATCTTCTTATCCGATTTTTTGGAAAAATACTAGGTAAAGTGGCTATTTTCATTATTCTTGGATACACTTTAAGCTTTTCTTTGATCATATTTATTAACACTTTTCTTTATATAAAAGCATGGTTTCTTCCCAATACACCTGATTACTTAATTGTGTTGTTATTTTCAATCCCGGTATTCTTTATAGTCAGGAATGGTCTCCGTGTTATTGGAAGATATAATGAATTGATTTTCTATATGACGATGTGGCTCCCGGTAGTTCTTTTGCTTCCATTAAAAGATGGAAGTCTCTTGAATTTACTTCCATTGTTTAAAGTTGGTTGGAAGTCAATTTCAGCTACCCTGCCGCCGATCATTTATTCGTTCCTAGGGTTTGAGCTTGTCTTTTTCTTTTATCCTTTCTTAAAGAAAAAGCAATATGCCATTCGTGGAATTATTATTGCCAACACCTTATCGATGTTCTTTTATCTCTTTGTAACCATTACCTGTTTTGTGTTCTTTAGTCCGGATAGCATTACCGATTTTAATCAGCCTGTCCTAAGTATGCTCAAAGTGATTAAATTCCCGTTTATTGAGCGTCTTGACGTGGTTATATTGAATATTTTGATCCTTTTTTCCTCAAGAGCCTGGATCTTGTACATGTACTGTACAGTCTTTAGTTTCAGTCAATTAATGAATAAGCAGGATCATAGTTTATATGTACTCGTTTTGTTAGGTTTACTCGTCGTGGCCACATTTTTTGTTCAACCAACATGGATACAAGTAACAACCTGGCAAAAATGGGCTTCGAATGCCGGGATTGCGGTAGCATATGTGTTTCCCGTTTTTTTATGGATTTACAGTTGGGGATATGAGAAATTTTCACGGAGGAGATTTTCATGAGCCGAAAAATAGGATTGTGTCTTTTAATCCTTGTAATGATACTCTCTGGATGTATGGATGCTACACCAATAGAGGAAGTTAGCGTCTCACTTATTTTAGGCCTCGATTTAGATGAAGAGGATAATTTATTAGTGTATATGTCAAGCCCGATATTTAGTAAAGAGGCAAAAGATAAGGAAGAAGTGTATGAAGTTAAATCATATACCCTCCGACATTCAAGAGAAAAATTTGATGCGAGGGTAATAGGATTAACATCAGGAAGTAAAACGCAATTGTTTTTGGTGGGAAAACGACTGCTTAAAAAGAAGGATTGGTTTGACTATCTCGATCCTTTCTTCAGAGATCCTAAAAATACAGTAACCGCAGGTGTTGTCGCTGTAGATGGATCTGTTGCAGATATTATTTTCAATAAACCAACAGATAAACCGCGACTATCTCTATATTTAACAAGTTTAATTGATGCTGCCTCCAAGAGAAATATTGTGAAAAACACGACCCTCCAGGATTTCCACAGACAAATGAAGGACAAAGGGAGAACGGCGTGGATCACCCAAATCAAAAAGAAAAAAAGAATCGAGCTAACAGGCTCCGCATTGCTAGCTCAGTCCGGCCAATATAAAATAACAATAACACCTGAAGAAAATCAATTATTAAATATTTTAGAAGGTAATCAAAAAGGTGATTATTCCATAACTATTCCTGTTTCTATGGAATCCGCCAATAAAGGCAAACCATACATCAGCTTCTCCATTTCAGATTTGAAAGTAAAGAAGAAAGTAAAGTTCAATGGACGCTTTGTATTTGATATAAATGTAGATTTACAAATCTCGATATCCGAACAACTCTTTCCATTCGATGTCCAAAAAGATTATGCAAAGCTTGAAAAAATCATTACAAATGAGCTTGAGAATGAAACAAATCAATTAATTCAAAAAATACAAAAGGCTCAAATTGACCCTTTAGGGCTTGGTCTGTATGCAAGAGCTTACACTTATCAAGAGTGGAAAAAAGTACAAGAAGACTGGGGGAACACTCTGGCAAAATCAAAAATAAACATACATGTAAAAACAAAAATTAAGGGCATAGGATCAACGAATCATCAATAGGACAAAAGCTTTCATAATGGGGATGCTGAGAACCGATACCGGTTTCTCCCTTTTAGGGATTAAATTTGCAAGCTTTTTTTGACAAAGGCCATGCTTGATTTAGAATGAGGTAGCATAAGACTGTAATAAGCATTATTGATTGCACCTAAAGGGCGAAAGGGTGAAGAGGCTTACAAACGATTTCTTGTTTCGGAGGCTACAAAAACTTGCTTAATGAAGAAGATTATTTATATATATAAAGATCAAAGAAGCTTAGGCTCTTTGATTTTTATTAATGTTTAAGGCTCTTTTCGTAAAGATTTTTGTTTTTAAAACGAAACTATTTAAGATTGATTGGAGCGGAAGTGCGAGACTCCTGCGGGAGCAGCGGGACAGTTGAGACCCCACGCGTTTACGCCGAGGAGGCTCACCGCCCGCACCAAGGAAAGCGAGCATCTGGAGGGGAAATCAACCACAACTCACTACCTGGTAAATAGCAACAAAGTATGTGAAAACAGCCATGTTTAAATACTTCATCGTAATACCAGACCCTTTAATTTGTCCTCGGCTTTGTCCTCGTGTAATTTCAAAGTTATTAAAGATTATTGGTGATGAATTTTTAGAAAGTGTTTATATGATAAGATTTTTTAGCCCTGTTTTCTTCGATTATGATGTAAACATCGCCTAGAACCTTTGGTATGACTGGATTTTGGATTAAGATGAGAGTGGAATGCTAACATTTTGCTAACTTTCAGTTTCTGAAAACTTACTTTCACTATTTAGAAAAGACCTTTCATAAGTTCACTGAACTTATGAAAGGTCTTTTCGTCAATATTTTTTGTCATATATGCGTAGATGTTCATTGTTGTATTTACGTCTGAATGTCCTAATCTCCCTTATATCTAATTTTATACCTGCACCAGCTTCAATGAGAGTCTAAAACTGTGTGGAGTGATGTGCTTTTTCAATCTTCATATGCTTCACTTGTTCGATTGTAATAAGTTTTTGTGATTCTTAGTTTTTTATGAAGTTAAGGGTTGACCACTTTAGAGCAAGAATTTCTTCCAAACGAACTCCCGTATACGCTAACTTGCAAAGGTAAGATAGTCAAAAGAAAGTCCATGTTCTTTAGCAATACATAAGAATGCCTTCAATTCACTTACTTTCAAAAATTGATCGTTGAGTTCTTCTTCTTCAATGTATTTTATAGTTATTTGTTTTTTAGGCATAACAAAACCTTCTATTGGGTTTGCAAGTAGAAAAACTTGGCGGATAGCGTGTTTAAAAATCATATTTACAGTAGTATGAATGCTGTCAAGGTAGTTATTGCTAAACTTCTTGGACAATTCATTTAAATGGGACTGATACATATGCCTTGTTATCTTTCGCAAAGGGAGATGACCCCATTTAGATATAAGGTGCTTTATAGCAATGCTAAGAGCTCTTACACTGCTTACTTTTACTTAAATATCATAATATTCAATCCATTTCAACGCAAAATTTTCAAAAGTGATATTCATTTCCTTCAATTCGGTTTCGTATTTCTAGATTGGTATAGAGAAACGCCTAAAATAAACCTGATACCATCGCAACTCGGTTAAAGATAATTTTAGTTTTTGTTTTTATAAGACGTTGTAAAATCTGGGAAAATACTTTGATATTGCATCTAAAAGAATCCTCCGTCAAATAAAGAGATTTAAACTTTGGGTCATGGGGATGAAGTTTAGGCACATTGTCACTTGTTGGAGGAGTTTTATCCTTATTAATGCACAATTTTAATATTACTGTAGCAAAATAAAGAGAACACACTTTAAATTAACTCTTGGCACGCTTAGTTTGATGGGAATGTGGTAGGACCCTAGATTTGCTTTTACTTTACCCTATTTTCGTACTGTTGTTGAGGATTTTTTCTGGATGATTATGAAAATAAAAGCTGATGAATTTGACGAATAAAAAGTGGTTTTACAAAACCTTAATATTTGAATAATGTGGGATTAATATTGTCGAACTATGATGAAACCGTAATAAAAAGTAATAAACATTAAAAATTCCACACTAAATGGAGGCCCTTTTTATGAATTACACATTCAAGAAGAACTGTTATAAGTCTATTCAAGCTGTGATGTTAGGAGTGAGTGTACTAGGATTATCTGCTTGTGGAGCTCCTGAAGAGCAGGCCGCTCCAGTTGTTAAAGATCCAAACTCACTAACCCTGAAAGATATTGAAACAAAGGCAAAAGAAGAGGGGACAATTAATAGTGTCGGTATGCCTGATTCATGGGCTAACTGGGGAGAAACGTGGAATGATGTGATGAAAAAATATACGTTGGAACACAGCGATACAGATTTATCCAGTGCCGAAGAGATTGCCAAAATGGAATCTGAAGGGGAGAATGCAACAGCTGATATCGGCGATGTAGGGATTTCCTTTGGGCCAATCGCGGAAAAAAAAGAATTAACGATGCCATATAAAACTTCCTATTGGGACGAGGTACCTGACTGGGCAAAAGATGACAATGGAGATTGGGTTGTTGGCTACCAAGGAACGATTGCATTCCTTACTAATAAAGAATTAGTAGATAACCCGCCAAAATCATGGGATGACATATTAAAAGGAGATTATAAAGTAACAGTTGGAGATGTTCAGCGTGGTACACAGAACCAAATGGCCGTTCTTGCTGCCGCTAAGGCTTACGGTGGTGATGAAACAAATATCCAACCAGGAATTGACTATTTTGCTAAGCTTGCCAAGCAAGGCCGCCTTAGCTTAACTGATGCCAAGCCGGCTAACATCGAAAAAGGGGAAGTGGAAGTTGCCCTTGTTTGGGATTTCAATGCTCTAGGTTACGCTGACCAAATTAACCGCGATCAATTTGATGTAGCCATTCCAAGTGAAGGTTCAGTCGTAAGCGGCTACGCAACTATTATTAACAAAAATGCAAAGCATCCGCATGCGGCGATGGCAACTAGAGAATATATCTTAAGCGATGAAGGACAAATAAACTTAGCTAAAGGATTTGCCCGGCCAATTCGCGATGTAGAACTACCGAAAGAAGTAGCTGAAAAAATGGTTCCAGAAGAACAGTACAAAAATGCAAAACCTATTGAAGATTACAAAGCTTGGGAAGAAACAGCAAAGAAATTACCACAGCTTTGGCAAGAAGAGGTGTTAGTCCATGTCAAATAAAGTAATAGCAATTATTGTTGATGGTATGAGATATGATAAAGCATGTGAGGCTCTTGGATTTATTCAACATCTAGTTGAAACAAATCAGGCAGCACTTTACAAAGTAAAGTCGGAGCTCCCAAGTCTTTCCCGTCCATTATATGAAGTGTTACTAACGGGTACACCGGCATCAGTGAACGGAATTACGTTCGCTTATCTACTGAGAAAAGTATCTTTCATCTTACGAAAGAAAACGGCTTAAGAAACGGAACGGTATCTTATTACTGGGTAAGCGAACTTTATAATCGTGCGCCATTCCATTTTATTGAAGATCGTGAGCAAGAGGATGAGTCTAAGCCAATTCAATATGGAAAATTTTATTGGGATGATGACTATCCAGACAGCCATGTGTTAATGGATGCAGAAGCTTTGCGCAGAAAGTATGACCCACACTTTTTATATATTCATCCGCTCGGTGTAGATGTAAAAGGAGAAATTTTCGGTTCGGAATCGAAAGAATATCGTGAACAAATCTTAAAAATGGGAAGCTTGTTGGCACAACTTTTGCCAATTTGGATCAAAGAAGGTTACCACATTTTAATTACATCTGATCATGGCATGAGTGAATATGGCAACCATGGCGGCATAACTGATGGTGAGCGTGATGTACCACTCTTTATCATGAGTCCAAAAGTTGAATCTGGTGTTTACAGTGAAGTAGTTCCGCAATTAGCTTTTGCACCGCTCGTTTGTGAACTTTTAAATATTGAGCCGTCCAATAAAATGATTTCATATCAATTTCCAGGTCTGAAAGGAAAAAATACCCTTTAAAAAAGATACACTATTCAACATTAAAATGAAGAATGAAGGTTGACGGGAATTGGTTTAACGAACGTACTGTTAAATCAATTCCCGAATTTTCCTAAATTGTTAGAGAACAAAGAGGAGCGAGAAGTCTTGCGAAAAATAAAAAAACAAAAAATTTACTTATTAGCTCTTTTATTGCCCTTTATTATGTTTGTGATTGGATTTGAAATAGGACCATTAGTGGCAATGATAAAAGACAGTTTTTATGCAGACGATGGAATTCAAGTTACGATTGATCAATATATCACCATATTTAAAAGTAAGTTTTACTTACAAGGTATTCAAAATAGCATTGTCATTTCCTTGTTTTCTGCCGTAACTTCTGTGTTTATAGCAGTCATTGCAGCCTATTCGTTTACAAAGTTCTCACAAAAAATACAAAATCGCCTGCTGATGATTGCCAATATGACGTCGAACTTTGAGGGTATTCCCCTTTCATTTTCATTTATTATTTTACTTGGAAACAATGGGTTGTTTACGTTGCTTTTTTCAAAGATTGGTGGGGATGTGTTTGCGGATTTTAATTTATATTCATGGACAGGCCTCATTCTTGTTTATATATATTTTCAAATTCCGCTTGCCATTATGCTCATCTACCCGTCTTATCAAGGAATTAAGAAACAATGGAAAGAAGCTTCTTCATTATTAGGAGGATCAACATTATCATTTTGGCTTCACATTGGGATTCCAGTTCTTTTACCTAGTATTGTAGGTACATTCAGCATTTTGTTTGCTAATTCGATGGGAGCTTACGCTACTGCCTATGCATTAGTAGGCAGCAACTATAACTTATTGTCATTGCAAATTGCCTCTCTAGTTGCTAGTGACGTTGCATTAAAGCCGCAGCTAGGCAGTGCGATGGGAGTTCTTCTAGCAGCGACAATGATAGGGGCGATGTGGTTCAATGAACGAATGATGCGCCGCATTAGGAGGGATTTACGATGAAATCTTCATTGACTTTTCATAAAGTGATTGTTGGGTTACTAGTTATATATTTATTAATTCCGCTTGTAGGAACCTTTTTATTCTCGGTTGCCGGTAAATGGGATCATACCATTTTACCTGAGAGTTATACAATGGATTGGTATATTGAATTATTTCAAGATGAACGGTTTTATGATGCTTTTCGACGAACGCTGTTTTTAATTGTCATGTCTGTAGGTCTTAGTGTTGTTATTATGCTTCCGACTATCTTTATCATCACGGTATATTTCAGTAAATGGGAAGGGTTACTTCAAGCAGCAGCTATGCTTCCTTATGGAATTCCTCCCATTGTTGGAGCTGTCGGATTAATCAAGGTATATTCAGATGGACCGATTCAAATTGCCGGAACACCTTGGATTTTAATCGGTGCCTATTTCATAACGATTCTGCCATTTATGTATCAAGGTATTCGTAGCAGCCTTCGTACGATTAATGCTGTGCAGCTTGTTGATGCAGCTGAATTACTGGGTGCTACCAAATTCCAGTCGTTTCGCACAGTGGTGTTTCCAAATATTGTATCTGGTATTTTAGTGTCTACCTTATTATCAGTCGCTCTTTTATTTAGTGAGTTTGCTTTTGCCAATTTGCTTGTGGGGGGCCGATTTGAAACCATTCAAATTTATCTTGCCGATAAACTAAACAGCAGTGGTCACTTAACAAGTGCAATTGTTATTACTTATTATTCAATGATTTTACTTTTAACGGGGATTGTATTAAAACTTACGTTTAGAAACGAAAAAAATCCTGTCGTGTCAAATAAGAAGCGAATTCCTTCATTTTTAAAAAAACAACACTGTAATAAAAATACTGCTATAGAAGGTGAAAAGTAATGAGCTATGTAACCATCGATCAAGTGACTAAGGGGTATGAAAATCAAGTCGTTCTAAATGACATTTCTTTAACATTAAAAAAAGGAGAATTTGCTACACTTCTTGGGCAAAGCGGATGCGGGAAAAGTACATTATTACGTTCCATTGCGGGGCTTGAAGGTGTTGATGTAGGAAGAATCTTAATTGATGGAAAAGATATTACTAATTTATCACCGCGTCAGCGTGAAGTCGGTATGGTATTTCAGTCTTATGCGCTTTTCCCAAATATGAGCGTTTTTGACAATATCGCGTACGGCCTTAAAATGAAGAAGGTAAAAAATATTAAAACAAAAGTGAAAAATATGATTGATATGGTTGATTTAATAGGAAAAGAAGAGTCGTATCCTCATCAATTATCTGGTGGACAACAGCAGAGGGTTGCTCTTGCCCGTGCGCTTGTCATGGAGCCGAAAGTACTGCTTTTGGATGAGCCGTTAAGCGCATTGGATGCTAAAATTAGAAAAAGTTTGCAAAAAGAATTAAAGAGAATACAGAAAGAATTAGATATTACAACTATTTTTGTTACGCATGATCAGGAAGAAGCAATGACGATGTCTGACCGAATTTTTGTCATGAATAAAGGAAAAGTTGTACAATCCGGTTCTCCATCAGAAATTTATACTTCTCCAGCCAATACATTTGTTGCAAAATTCATCGGAAATTATAATGTTTGTAATATGGAAGTTTTCCATAAACTTGTTCGCAGCACAGAATTAAAAGGGAATGAAGTCGCGATTCGTCCTGAAGTTTTACAATTAGTTTCTGCTGGTGAGGATAGCTTGGATTTACAAGAGAACTGGGGAATTAAAGGGTTTATTAAAGATGTTTCCATGACAGGGAATGTTTTAAGATATGAAGTAGAAACAGATGAGTCCGCTTTCCTTGTAGACTATCTTCACCACCGAGGAAAAATGTTTGAACAAGGAGCACGCGTTAATATTGTTGTACCGAAGAAAGAATGCATTATTTTATAAATTATTAATGATTGCGGGGGAAGGAATATGTCTGTTTTGCCAGAAGAAAGAAAGAATGAAATTTTAAAAGAACTTAACAAAATGGGAAAAGTTAAAGTAATGGAATTAGTTGATCAATTTAATGTTTCAGAGGAAACGATTCGACGCGATTTGATGATATTAGAGGAAAAAGGGCTTTTAAAGAGGGTTTACGGTGGAGCGATTAAAACAGTCTTTGAATTTGAGGAGCCTCCATTTAAACAGCGTACAACGGTGAATCAAGAAGCGAAAATTAAGGTTGGGAAAAAAGCAGTAGAACTCATTTCTAACGGTGATGTGATTGCCATTGATGTAGGGACAACCATGCTTGAATTTGCTCAGTGTATCGAAAATAAAATAGACATTACGATTTTAACCAATTCTCTTCCTGTGTCGTCTATGTTAACCGAATTGCTCAATGAAAATAAGTTTACAGGACAAATTCTATTACTAGGCGGACAAATTGATCCAAAGCATCAATCTATAAGCGGCGGTCTCACTGAACAAATGTTAAATCAATTTAATATTGATAAAGCGTTCATTTCAGCTGGTGGTGTTTCCATCCAAAATGGGGTTAGTAATTATCATTTACATGAAACATTAGTTTCACGCAAGATGGTCGAGGTATCAAAGCAAGTTATATTGCTAACGGATTACTCTAAAATTGGTGTCGACACATTTAGTAAAGTTTGTCCTCTAGAAAAAGTCGATGTGATTGTCTGTGAGCAACCATTTCCAGAGGAATGGAGAAATCATTCAAAATTAGAGGAGATCAATTGGATTCAAGCATAGTCAATCCATAAAAGGACATATCGAGATGGATGAGGGAGTTCTCTCTCTTTTTTAATTGGCTTTTTAATGAGAGCAGATATAAAAGCTAGAAAGAGAATTTAATAGATTGAATGAGAAAAGGAGCTATATAGCATGAGTTTCATTGC
>NZ_JAWRYN010000274.1:0-335 GCF_046534585.1 Peribacillus sp. SIMBA_075
CAAAAAGTGTACGGTAAAAAAGGTGAGAACCAATCACACGCGTTAAAAGGTGTTTCATTCTCAATTCAAGAGGGTGAGTTTGTTGGAATTATGGGACCATCTGGTTCTGGTAAAACGACATTATTAAATGTAATTTCAACGCTTGATAAAGCAACGTGGGTTAATTGACGAACAGGATATTGTAGCACTTCGTAGTCTTGCTGAGCAAAATGTTATTCTTTGTTTCGCTTCTGGCCGATTGGATAATGAAATTGCAGACTTAATGAAAGCTGTAAATACAAATTTCCATCGTATTAGTGTAAATGGTGTTTTCATGTGTGTACACGAAAACACCA
>NZ_JAWRYN010000275.1:0-335 GCF_046534585.1 Peribacillus sp. SIMBA_075
TTCTGCTTTTGTTTCAATCGTTTCAGTACGAATTTCTTCTAAGTCTTCATAAACAGAAAGTGTTTTTTGCTCCACATAATGTCTCGCATGTACTTCTTGTTCCAGTTGATCATAGAAGCCATCTAAACGCGTTTTTAAGTTTTCTACTTTTTCAGCGGCTTCTGTTATATGAAGCTCCTGTATATCCATTAAACATGTGTGTAGTTGTGTCGTCATATCGCGGACTTCTTTAGGAATTTCCAAATACTCTAATACATAGCCTTGTCTTATCATATCATCATGGCCTTGTAATAAATCTTCCAGCTGAACTGGTAATGTCGCTTGACACTCTACCA
>NZ_JAWRYN010000276.1:0-334 GCF_046534585.1 Peribacillus sp. SIMBA_075
CTTCGTTGACGGCCTGCGGGTGCAGAATCATGAGCATATGAATAAGCTTCATACGATTGCGGGATTGATTCAGCTTGGCAAAGCCGATCAGGCGCTCGACCTTGCGTTTCAAACGACAGAAGAACAGGAACATGTGACGGATTTTCTTCACCGCGTCATTCAGCACGATGCCGTCGCAGGTTTATTGATGAGCAAGATTAGAAGGGGCAAGGAGCTTGGCATCAAAGTCGAAGTGGATGAAAATAGCTGTCTGCGCGATTTTCCAGAGCGGCTAGATCAGCATGATATGACGAAGCTGCTTGGCAATCTGATTGAGAACGCCTTTGCCTCGTAT
>NZ_JAWRYN010000277.1:0-334 GCF_046534585.1 Peribacillus sp. SIMBA_075
TATCAGCTTAACTGCCTTTGGCAGATTTCTTTCTCTATATGCTTTTAGACCTTTATGAAAAAAGTAATGCCCATCTTGGAATAGCTGGACGACTTGTGTGTGATGATTTTGAGAAGTGTATTTACTCACCGATACCCTCCATTTCGAACAGTGTACCGTGTGTAGTATAACATACTTCACGAGTCGTCACATAGAACAAAAGAAAAGGAAGGATTTGTTTTTCACTCAAATGCAAAAAGCCAGGAGTGTCCCCGGCTTTTCATTCACCTTGATGACGCTTTTTCAATACCTTTAATACATCATCTAGCGGCAATTGCTGCTCACGTAATAACAC
>NZ_JAWRYN010000278.1:0-332 GCF_046534585.1 Peribacillus sp. SIMBA_075
GTGGATTATATAAATCGAGACACATACGAGATTACTAGAAAGAAAATGAATATCCCTATCGAACACACAGACGGCTGTGGTATTATATCTCCTCAGCTCAGCAAAAAAAGTTTTATGGTTAGGCTTCCTTGGGTTAAGGGCTTGTTAGTTCCTTTTGATTTTCACAAATTTGCTGACAAACACAATAAATCCAAAATAACAGATATATACGGAAAAGTGTGGGATATTAAAAATGATGATATTCAAATCATATTTACTAAATCACAGTTTAAAATGTGGAAGTATTACTCCTCTTGGGATGAATATCAGAATAAATTTATCCAGTTTGCATG